>DSBF01000393.1 GCA_011049495.1 Ignavibacteria bacterium | reverse complement strand
TCGGTTTATTCCCGAGCGGTGAAGGCGCCGGTTATGCGGGCGGTATTGTATCGGCAGCAATTGACGGCGAACTTTGTGCCGAAGCAGTCGGCAAATTTATTAATCGTAAATAATTCGTTTATATATAATACTTTATCATATCGAACTTTTTGAGTACATTTATAATTATTAATCAACAAAAAACATTATGATAAGAAATATCATATTAATTTTAATAATCAGCGGAACTTTGTTTGCTCAAGCCCCGGCAAAGAAGTGGGTAATTATTCAAGATTTGGAAAGTAGAATTGTCTATTTAGATACAACTGCAATTAAAGAATATGAGAACCAACTTTCGGTTTGGGGACTAACGGTATTTCGTAATCCGCAACGTGTTACACCTTTTGTTGAAGAAGTTTATCAAATTAAAAGTAATTTACTATTTAACAGCATTACAAATACATACTCTGTAATCGGTACACTTTATTACGATAGAAGCGGTAAAATTATCGGTGAATCAACAGCACCACGAATTACAGGTGGTGAAGGAAGTTTCGAATTACCTGTTCAACCTGGTTCGTCAATCGAAATACTTTATCAGAAAGCATTTACTTATAAAACTACCGGAACATTGGAAACAGAAGTAAGTGAATTTTTAGCCAATACTGATTTTTCAAAAGAACGACCCAGAGAGAATCCGGTAGAGAAAGAATCAATAGATGATACAATAGCAAAACCAGCCGGTCCCGTTGTTCTTTCACCGGAACAAAACATTGCTCTAATTGATGAATCGAATATTGAAACAATAAGGAAACGAGATTCGATAGCTGCAATTCAACGAACTAATTTAGCCGACAATAAACTACAAGCAGAAATAAAACCAAGCCCGCCGTCAAATCGAAAAGATCTGAGCAACGTAAACATTTCAAATCTACCGCCAATTAAGAGAACTACGGCTTATGATAATTCCAAAGATTTTAATGTTAGAGGTAATATTTGGAGTGATGGTGCAAAGTATGTTATTCAACATTCATCCTGGCGAAGAGAAAACGAAGCTAATTCATTAGTGGAAAAGATGAAGACGGAAGGACATAATTCCTTTGTAATGAGAGTTGAACTACCGGGCAGGGGAACATGGTACAGAGTTAGAATCGGTTATTTTGATACCTTGCAAGAAGCAGATAACTATAAACGCAACAATAATTTATAAGTAAGTCACCTTACGCACAAACATTGAAGGTTGCTTGTTTTTAACCTTCAATGTTGCATTAATAGGCAAAAATTAAGTTACCTGAAAGGTCTGAAAACAGTAACCTTTAAGGTAATAACATCTTTGCGTAAGGTGAGTAAGTAAGTATAAAAATACTTCCAATAAATCATGCCTGAAAAAATTAACAAAACAAAAGAAGAGTGGGTAAAAGAATTGACTCCCGAAGAATTCCATATACTTAGAGAAAAAGGAACTGAAAGAGCTTTTACCGGAAAGTACTATCATCACAAGGAAGAAGGAATTTATTTATGCCGTGGATGCGGTCAAGAATTATTCGGCTCGGATACTAAATATGATTCGGGAAGCGGATGGTCAAGCTTTTGGGAGCCAATGAATAAAGAAGCTGTGGATTTTCATAAAGATAAAAGTTTCGGAATGATAAGAACGGAAGTTTCGAGTTCAAAATGCGGCGGTCATCTCGGTCATGTATTCGAAGATGGTCCAAAATTTACCGGTTTAAGATATTGTATTAATTCAGCTTCTCTTAATTTCAAAAAAACGAATAGTTTATGAGTGATAAAATTAAGCTGTTGGACTGGGCACGAAGAATTCAAGCAATTAGTCAAACCGGGTTGGAATTTGCAAACAACGAGTACGATATAGAAAGAAACAAAAAGTTAGAAAAAATTGCCGCTGAAATAATTTCCGAAAATTCTAATCTCAATACTTCAGAGCTTCTCAATATTTTTTCAAATCAAAAAGGTTATGCAACACCGAAAGTTGACGTAAGAACCGCAATTGTTAAGGTTGATAAGATTTTGCTTGTTAAAGAAATTAGTGACGGTAAATGGGCAATGCCGGGAGGGTGGGCAGATGTTGGCGATGTTCCATCCGAAGCTGCAATAAGAGAAGCAAAAGAAGAAAGCGGATTTGATGTTGAAATTATAAAGGTTGTCGGGGTTTACGATGCAAATCGTAATTCGGGAGAACTGGAATTATTTCACGCGGTTAAGATTGTATATCTTTGTAAAATTATAGCAGGTAAACCCACACCAAGTTTTGAAACACCGGAAGTCTCATTTTTTGATTTAAATAATTTACCGCCGTTATCGGAGAACAGAACTAATCCTCGTCATATAGAGCACATTAAAGCACATCTGAGTAATCCTATCCAATCTACTTTTTTTGATTAGAAAAAAATAACCACATAAAAAGATAAAATTGTTTTATCTATCTCGGACAATTTTTTTTTGGTCTAAAAAAGAATATTCTTTTTGTTAATCCATTTATGAAAATAAGATAAAATCCTTCATTACAGTTTAATGAGCGGGCTTACTCTTGGGTTTTAGTTTGTAATGATTTTTTAATTCGTTCCGAACTCATTCGTGTAACTCTGAAAATGCTGTAGAGTAAAATTGCAACACCAACCCATTGAACCGGTGCGAGAATATTACCTCGAAGTAAATATTCTAAAATTACTGCCGTTAAAGGAAATGCTAATTCACAAATAGTTGCCACCGATGCCGTTACCGTTTTTAATCCGTAATAATAAAGAAAAATAGCTGCACCACCGGTTGTGAAAGCAATTAATAAGAAAATAGAAAATTGATGAGTTGTAACTTCTGTAATCTGCGGTAATTGACCTAACGGTAAAACAATCAAGAACATAATTATTGACGAGATTAAGAAACGTAAGTAAGTACCGAGTTCAAATCCGACATTGCGCAAAGCCCTTTTGCTGAATACTGTAGAAGAAGCAAAACTGAGTGCGGCAATGATTGCGTACATTGCTGCCATCGCAGTTGTTCCTTCATTAACAGCTATTGGAGTTTTCAAACCGAAGGTCATCAAGTAAGCACCGAAAATTGCAGTACCTGCCCAAACAAAAAATATTTTTGGTAATCTTTCCTTCAACAATAATGCTGCGAGAATAAGTGCAAAAACCGGTTGAAGTTTTTGTATAAGTATAACAATAGATAGGTTCACATAATCGACATAAAATAATGCTTTGGTAATTGCCATTGTTCCGATTGCACCGCCGAATAATGCAACACCGACGAATGATCCCCAATCATAAAAAGTTAGTGACTTTAATTTACCATACTGCTTGAGAAAAATTGGTGAGAGTAATACAGCGACAATCGAACTTTCAATAAAAACAACTAATGCAACCGGGAGTGAATATAATTCGGGGCGCAATACAACTCCGTCTATTCCCCATAAACTTGCTGCAACAATAACAAAAATCGGGGCAAATCTGCTCATCCATTTCCTTTCGTACACTAATATTTAATGCCCGTAAATATATGGAATAAATATATCTCTAAGAAAATAATGATATGCTATTCTATATAGATTTCAGTGTCCGGTCGAAACGCAAGAAGTGCAAATGAAAAATAATCTCCGTGAAAAAGTCGTCTTAAAATTTTCCCTTGTAATTCGCCGTTAATAGCACGTCCGGAAATATCCCACTCGGAATTAGTTTGGTTGTCAAAAATTCTTTTACGATCCTCAATTCTAAAGCTTAGTTTGTAATCGTCAACTTTCCTGCTGAAAACTCCTGTAGACCCCATTTCTTTTGAAGAGCTTAACTCTCTGTGATCTAAACTTGAAGCTGCACCGTTAACATGGAAAACAACTATATCTTCACCTTCAAACGAGTCATTAATTACTCTTTGCGACCAAGTTATTTCATAAGGATAAGCTTTATAATTGTTGTTTATTTTTACGGCAACAACTTTTTCATTCGGTCTTAACCGTTCATCAAATTCACCTAAAAATGCAAAAGGAGTTTTACTAACATCATCATAACCGACATAAGGATTTTTACCATAGGGTCTATTGAAACCGGTGTTTTTTGATAGTACAAGACCATCAGGATAAATTGTTTTATACTGTTGGAAAGATATAATTTGCGATGGAATTTTTGTAAGAGAAGTTCCGGTCATTTCACCAACAATTGCATCTCCGGTGAATTGTTCCCAAAATGATTCTGTTTTCTGATCGTACATAATCATATCAGAATATCTGAGCAATCCGCTTACTCCGAATCTATATACCTCTCCGTTAATATTACGATCGAATATTATTGCACTATAACAAAGCGGGCAAAAGGAAACTAATACGTTTACATCAGTAATTTCATCATTCACAATCTCATGAAAAATTAAAATTTGCAAAGGATATGCTTTCGATTGACCGTTAATTTCGAGGGCAATAACCGGTTCTCGGTCGGCAATCCAATCACTTGCACTTTCGATTGATTCAAATTTGGGATTTATAATTGCCGGAATTCCATCTTTTGGCGGTCCACCTGGAATTAATTCCGTTAACTCAACCGTGCGTTTATCAAAATTTGTTATCCAGTTTGGATATACCCTCAATATATGTTCCGGTGTTCCTTGTGTAAAAAGTTCTAATGTGAAAATTGTAAGCAGAATAATTAATGTTTTCATTTCGACCTCCGTTAAAATTAATGATTAATATAACTTGTTGCATTTACTGTAATTGTCAGAAACTTTACAAAAAGTTCTATTACAAAAAATTTCGGGATTATAATTATATTGCAGTGCAATTCAATTAAATTGGAGCCATGATGTTACGAAAACTTATTTCACTAACAATTTTTCTCTCACTATTATTAGCAATCTGTGCACAAGACAAAGCAATATTTGTTGAACCGAAGAGCGGATATTGGAATCACATCAAAGAAGAAATTGATAAGTATGAAAAAGAAGATAAGTCACGAAAAAATTTCCAGGTTGATTTAGAAGGGATTGAAATTCCAATCTCGGTTGATCAATTTAATCAGTATTGGCATCAACCCCCAATATCACAAGGCAATACCGGCACATGCTGGTCGTTTTCCACTACATCATATTTTGAATCGGAAGTTTATCGTCTCTTTAAAAAAGAAGTGAAAATTTCCGAACTGTATACTGTTTACTGGGAGTATGTAGAAAAAGCAAGAGAGTATGTTAGAACAAGAGGTAAATCTCTTTTCGCGGAAGGCTCGGAAGCAAATGCAGTTACAAGAATTTGGAAACAATACGGTATTGTTCCTGGTGATGCTTATACCGGGTTGAAAGAAGGACAGAAATTTCATAATCATTCGCATGTTTTCAAGGAAATGTATTCTTATCTAAAGAATGTAAAAGAAAATAATGCATGGAATGAAGAAACTGTTTTAGAAACCATTAAATCAATTTTAGATTATCATTTAGGTATACCTCCTCAAAAATTTATGGTTGATGGGAAAGAATATACTCCCAAATCATATTTGAAAGATTATTTGAAATTAAATTTGGATGATTACTACGATATTCTTTCGTACTTGCAGCAGCCGTTTTGGCAGCAAGTTGAATATGAAGTCCCGGATAACTGGTGGCATAACAAAGATTACTGGAATATTCCGCTTAATGATTACATGAGTTTATTTAAGAGCGCTATCCGTAATGGATTTTCAATTTGTATCGGCGGCGATGTTTCCGAACCGGGTAAAGTTGCCGAGAAAGATGTTTTTCTTGTTCCCGATTTTGATATTCCTTCCGAATATATTAACGACTATTCACGTCAATTCCGTTTCAGCAATGAAACAACAACTGACGACCACGGCGTTCATGTTGTCGGTTGGATGGAATTAAACGGAAGTGATTGGTATCTCATAAAAGATTCCGGTGCATCTGCACGCGATGGAAATAACAAAGGATATTATTTCTTCAGCGAAGATTATATCAAACTTAAGATTATGGATTTCATGGTTCACAAAGATGCGCTTGGTGATCTTGCGGATAGATTAAAATAGATTTTTTTTTGTAGAGGAGTCAAGTGAATTAGTAAATCATGTTGAACAGTTTAGTCATGCTATCTTAAAAAATGTTTCTTATTTTTTTGATAAATGATTATGTTCAACTTGAAAGTAATATCTGATGCATGAGGATAAATGGAATGAGTATTTCAACATTAAATAAATCCCGGGCTAATGGCATTAGTTTCGATAGCGATAATATGTGGGTTGAGTTAACTGATGGAAGAAAACTAAGTGTACCTTTAGTTTATTTCCCACGGTTACTTAATGCAACAGTTTCACAAAGAAATTCGTTCATTATTTCGGGAGGCGGAATTGGTATTCATTGGGACGAATTGGACGAGGATATAAATGTTGAAAATCTTCTTTTCGGTATTTATGATAGAAATATGTCAAACGAGTTAACAAAACAACCTCAAAATGCTTCTTAAAAGGAAATTGGTTTAACTCCAAGAGTTTTTTGTTTTCAAACTTAGTGTGGCTGTTTGTAGCTAAGGAAGGCTTGTCAGCCATCTTTTAGACTGATTAAAAAAGGTTAGGCTTGTTTATGTTGACTCGTTGATTCGATTCTATAATTAAGAATGTTTGGATTCTTTTTAAGAAGCTCTAATAATACTTTTGTTGATCCGGTTGGTGTACGTTTCCCTTGTTCCCATTGCCTCACTGATGATGAACTTACATTTAATACTTTTGCAAAAACACTTTGGCTTAATTTTATTTTTTCTCTAATCTCTTGAATTTCTTTTGCATCCATTTCAACGTCGGGAATTTCTATTCCAAGTTCTTTTAACTCTTTTTCGGTGAATGATGTTTTTACACCATTCTTAATTAGATCTTCAACTGTACTACCTATTGCTTTTTTTATTGCTGTGCGCATAATTAATTATTCCCCGATACTTATGAAATCACCATTTTGTATCATTTGTTTATATTTATTCTTCTCGATTGATAATAAATCTTTTGATAATTTTTTAAAATACTTGAGTTCTTCGCTGGATAAATTATCTTTTTCTGTTTTTGAAAAACCGTAAACGAAAATTACTCTATCTGATTCTTTGTAAACAAGAATTGTTCTATGACTGCCGCTTTTCCCTTTACCACTTTTTGCTGTTCTAATCTTATAAAGTCCCGCACCTAAATTTACTGTGCCAAGGTTGCTAGATAAATCTTGTATTGTTTTAGATAATACTGCATCTGTGATAGAATTCTTTTTCGCCCATTTATTGAACCATTTCGTTTTTAATTTGAGCATATACTAATATATCACATTGTGATATATTATGTCAAGGTATTATTTTAAAT
>DSBF01000383.1 GCA_011049495.1 Ignavibacteria bacterium | reverse complement strand
CCGCCTCTATTTACAAATTTTGCCCCGCTAATTTTTCTAACTTCCATAATTGGTGCTCTCCCAAGTAAACCGCCGTAATCAACATAATCGCCAACCGATTTACCATAAGCCGGAATAATTCGTACTGCTGTTGTTTTATCATTTATAACGCCGATTGCACATTCATCGGCTATAATTCCGGCAATATTTTCGGTTGAAGTATCGCCCGGCACGGCAACCATATCTAATCCAACAGAACAGACGGCTGTCATTGCTTCCAATTTTTCCAAAGATAGATTTCCTCTTTCAACTGCCCGGATCATTGCTTGATCTTCGCTAACAGGAATAAAAGCGCCGCTCAAACCTCCGACTGCAGTACTTGCCATTAATCCGGCTTTCTTAACCGAATCATTCAACATAGCAAGAGCAGCTGTTGTTCCGGGTGCACCCACATCTTCAACACCCATTGCAATTAAAATATCACCAATGCTATCGCCTTCGGCAGGAGTAGGTGCTAATGATACATCAACAATTCCAAAAGGAATACCGTGAAGTTTAGCAACACCGCGACCAATTAATTCACCGGCACGAGTGATTTTGAAAACTGTTTTCTTAATGACTTCTGCAAGTTCGCTTAAATCAACATGTCCTGCACTTTTAATAGCATCCAAAACAACACCGGGTCCGCTGATTCCAACGTTTAAGACAACTTCGGGTTCGGTAATTCCATGAAATGCACCGGCAACGAATGGATTATCTTCAGCAGCATTTGCAAACACGACAAATTTTGCACAGCCGATAGAATCGTTATCTTTTGTCAGTTCAGCAGTTTTTTTTATTGACTCGGCAACCATATTAACTGCATCCATATTAATACCTGCTTTTGTAGAAGCAGTATTAACACTTGAACAAACACGTTTAGTTTGTGAAAGTGCATAAGGAATTGATTTTATTAATTCTCTTTCACCGTTAGTCATACCTTTTTGAACAAGGGCAGTGTAACCTGCGATGTAATCAATACCAATATCTTCAGCGGCTTTATCTAATATTTTAGCAATTTCAACAAACTCTTCCGCATTTAGATAATCAAACGGTATTGATATAGGCGTAATTGAAACTCTTTTATTTGCAATAGCAATTCCGTATCGAGATTCAATTTCGTTAGCATACTTAACATGGTTTCTGCCGTATTTAAGAATCTTATCATAAATTTTTTGTTTTGTTATTTCAAGATTTCTATCGGCACAATCTCGCAAACTAATTCCCAAAGTAACTGTACGAATATCGAAATGTTCGATCTCCGTCATTTTGATTGTTTCTAATATTTCATCGAATTCGTAGTTCATTTTTACCGGTAAATAGTGAATAAAAGAATAATTTTAGTGCAAAATGGATTTTTATATTATGGTCTCGTTATCACACACATCGTCATTCCCGCATGTTTTAAGCGGGAATCTAAGAATAGATGCCCGATAGAATCATTCGGGCATGACGGATGTAATTTTATTAGCTTCAACACTGAGACAATTTTTTTATAATGAATTTTATATTGTTAATTAAAGTCGATGCATCATTCTAAAAACATCTTCATGCTGAAGATAGATTTTTATATTCAGTTTTTCTGCTACTTCTTTTAATTCTTGCTGAAGCTCTTTAAAATCTTTTGGAGAGTTTGTTATATCAACAATCATAATCATTGTGAAAAATTCTTCCATTAATTTTTGGCTGATATCTTGAATATCGCATTTTGCTTCACTCAAACTTTTTGTGATTGCAGCAACTATTCCCGGTTCATTTAATCCGAATGAAGTAATAATTACTCTACCCTCAGCTAACTCATTACTTGCCGGAGTTGAATCATCTGCCGGAAATTTTTCAATTGCTTTAGTTACTATCGCTTTAACTTTTTGGGGCGTTGCATCTTCTCCTAATTCATTGATAGCTTCAATTGTTAATTTTCTGATTTGTTCTTCGGTAAGTTTCACGGTTTTTCACCTCTATAATTTTCCATTAAGTATAGTAGTGCAGTATTTGCAATTTCAATATTTTTTTGTACAGCAAGTTTTTCTGCATTTTGAATATTCCCCCTATAAAATCTTAACCAAAGCAAAGAACCAATTGCAACACCGTCAAAAGCACGATTTTCGATAAATGAGTTTATAGTTAAATAACCCCATAAAACATTCCATGCGAGTGACATTAACCCGGAGAGATAATTACCGGTATAAAATTGTCCCGCACCGGGCAAAATATAAGAAATTACACGTGCAAAAGTAACCGAATATTTATCATTAGAAACTTGTTCGGATAATATCTTTAGTTCATGATCATCCGAAATATTTGCAAAAGATTCTGCGGCTGAATCCCATCGATCGGAAATCATATAACTCCAGCCCTTCCAATAATGAATTTCATTTTGATGATTTGAGTAAACAGAATCTTTTTCCATCTGTGAAAGTAATTGCAATGCTCTATCAGTAGTTTTGCGGAGAATGTTACATCTTACAATTTGAAACTCTGCTTGAATTCTTTCATCAATATTTTCGGTTGTTCTTATAGCATGTGATAAATAAAAAACAGAATTATCATAAAATCCGCCATATTTATAAGCAATACCGATTTTGTAATTTGATTCGTATGCATAAACATTTTTTTCATCAAAGAAAGATAAGCGTTTAAATTCCGTAATTGCTTCAAAGTAATTTTGGTCATTGAAAAGTTTGTCTGCATATTCATATTGCCGTGCAAGTTCATCATTAGAAAATGAAACTGAACAAAAAAATAAGATTAATATGTAAATATATTTTTTCATTTATTATAAACGGCAGACTTATTATCTGCACTTACTTGCAAAACAAATTACTATTTGATGAAAAATGATTATTCTTATTTAAGAACAAAGTTAAATCGCTATCAAAATTCATTCTAACATTAGCATTAAATAAAACAGCCGAGGCTGCCGAGCCATAAATATTTCCAGCATAAAAATATGCTGCTAAGGTGGTAAACAACCAACCTCTAAAATTATGGTCGGCATTAAAATTATCTATTGCTAAAAATGTAAGTACTCCGGTTAATAAGAAAGCTGTTATTCCATCTCCATAATTTTCTGTATAAACTTTTCCTAATCCCGGGATAATTGCGCTTAGAACTGCAGCCAAAGCCGGACTCTTATTATCAAGATTTTGTTTTCTTACATAGAACTTCAGTAGTTCGATACTCTCGTTTTGATTGAAAGGTTGAAAGAATTTTGAAGAATCTTCAATTGATTTTGACGAGTAAAGATGTTTTAAATTATACAATCTTTTTAATTTATCACTTATTGATGATTCAATAAAAGAATCATCCGCAATCCTTTTATGCATGGTTTCGAATTTATCAGAAAGATAAAGTGTTTTGAAGTATTCAAACTTTGCTTCACTTCCAAATTGTTGACTTGTAAATAATTCTTTGAATGAATTTTCCGATTCATCATATCTTTCCAATTTTTGATAAGCCAATGCGATTTTGAATTTCAGCGTATCGTTGTTTTGCTTTGTTAAGACAAAATTGTATTCATCAATTGCTCGAATATAATCCCCTTTACAAAAAAGAAAGTTGCCGAATTTCAAACGGTTTTCTAAACTGAAGTAACCATTTTTATCTTGAGCATTAATCAATGAAAGAAAAACGAAAAGAAAAATAAACCGAGTGATTAACGGGCTATTCATTTTCGGACTTTTTTAACTCGACCAAGTTTTTTGTCGGCAGAAGCTCGTAATTATAAACGGGATCAAAAAATTTGCCGGTTGAATGTATCGAATAGCTGTGATAGCCTTTAAAGAAATTCATATCACGAGTAAATCTGTCTGCGAACATTAAACTTCCTTGCAGAATATTTGTCCTCTCAACTGCTTCAACAAAAAAAGCTGAACATGAAGGATGAAACGGACAATTATCACCGTCATATTCCGAGAATAAACTATAATAAACAATTTGAGCTGAAGAGATCACCACTGTTGATAGATTTGCCGTGTTCAGAATGTATTCTTTTTTTTGCGGAACACTTAATTGATAATCAATTTTATGAGTTTGCCATTTGTTGGTTTCAACTTGCCCGAAAAGTAAGAGTGGAAACAAAAATATTATTACAATGACATTTTTATTAATCATTATCAATGTTAATTTTTAATCTGTTCATCAAAGAAAGAAGAGAAATTTGTCTATACAAAGCATTAGTACACATACGAACTCCGCACGACCAGCAGAGTTCGTCTGTGTTATTATCGTAAAATAATTTAGAGAACTCGTTAAAATCTTTTAATTCATCAAAAAAATTCCTTTCAATAGTTTTGGTTAAATCGACTTGTCCTTCAACTCCGTCATCATATTTTAGAAATATTTTAAGAGAATCACATGATTCAACAGAAACGAGTTTCGGCATATTAATCTCTCAACAATTCTCTAGCAATAATAATTTTTTGAATTTCAGAAGTGCCTTCGTAAATCTCGGTAATTTTTGCATCACGAAGATATCTTTCAACCAAGTATTCTCTAACGTACCCGTAACCGCCGTGAATTTGAATTGCTTCGAGCGCACACTCAACGGCAATTGTTGAAGAATACAATTTAGCCATTGCGGCTTCTTTAACATATTTTTTACCTGCGTCTCTCATCCCGGCAGCTTGTAATGTCAACAGTTTCGCTGCTTCAATTTTAGTTGCCATATCGGCTAACTTAAATTGTATTGCCTGATGATTGGCAATTTCGGTACCGAAAGCTTTTCTTTGTTTTGAATATTTTGTTGCTGCTTCTAAAGACGCTTCGGCAATACCGATAGCCTGCGATGCAATACCGTAACGCCCACCGTTAAGAATATTCATCGCAAAATTGAAACCTTTGCCGACTTCCCAAATAACATTTTCTTCCGGTACTTTTACATTCTCAAAAGTTAGCGAACAAGTATCAGAACTTTTAATACCGAGTTTATCTTCTTTCTGACCGTGCCCGAAACCTTCCCATCCTTTTTCAACAACAAACGCTGTAATTCCTTTATGCCCTTTTTCCTTATCGGTTTGAGCCATAACAATATGGTAATCAGCCGATTGACCATTGGTGATCCAGTTTTTCATACCATTTAAAATCCAGTAGTTACCCTCCTTATCGGCAGTAGTTCTTTGTTGGGTAGCATCGCTTCCTGCTTCCGGTTCCGAAAGAGCGAATGCTCCAAGTTTGTCTCCTCTTGCAAGGGGTTTTAAGTATGTTTCTTTGATATGATCCGAACCGTATTTTTCCAGACCGGCGCAAACAAGAGAATTATTAACAGACATAATTACACCAACACTAGCATCGATTTTGGAGATTTCGATCATGGCAAGAACATAACAAATAGTATCCAACCCTGCACCATCGTATTCGGGCGAAACCATCATTCCCATAAATCCAAGTTCACCAAGCTTCTTAACAATTTCGGTAGGAAATTCTGCAGTCTTATCTCGTTCAACTGAAGAAGGTGCAATTTCATTCTGTGCAAATTCCCGTGCGGTTTGTCGTATCATTAGTTGTTCTTCGGTGAATTCAAAATTCATTATTTGCTCCGTACTTTTGTGAGATTTTATTTATTTATAATAGAAAAGAATTTTTATCCGAATTATCAATAATAACCGCTTTTCAAACTAATTAATGTTTATAGAAATTTCAATAAAAATACCTTAGCACTGTTTTGTTTCTTATATTTGCAGCGATGCTAAAACAGAAAGAAAAAATAGAATTAAAAGGAATGACTCTGCAGCAAATGGAAGATTATTTTTCATCAATCGGAGAAAAACCATTCCGCGGTGAGCAAGTTTTTAATTGGCTTTATAATCACCTCGAGTTTGATTATGACAATATGCTGAATCTTCCCAAAGAATTAAGAGAAAGGTTAAAAACAACAACATCGCTTGTAAGCTTGGATTTAATTGATTATCAAGATTCCCCTTCAACAAAAACAAAAAAATATTTGTTCAGAACTTATGACGACAAGGTTATCGAATCGGTTGTAATTCCGGAGAAAGAAAGAAATACACTTTGTATATCTACTCAAGTCGGTTGCCCGTTGGATTGCAAATTTTGTGCAACCGGGTTAATGGGTTATAAAAGAAATTTATCCGCGGGTGAAATCGTAGATCAATATTTACTTGCAGCTAAAGAATACGGCAAAAAATTTATTACCAACATTGTTTATATGGGAATGGGAGAACCTTTATTAAATTTTAAGAATACCCTCGACTCAATAAAAATATTTACAAATGAATTGAACACCGGACTAAGCCGAAACCGAATTACAATTTCAACGGCGGGTATTCCTCCAAAAATTAAAGAGTTAGCCGATAATGATATCAGAATCAAGTTGGCTCTATCGCTTCACTCATGTTTTGACGACATAAGAAATAAAATAATGCCCATTAATATTAAATATCCGCTTAAAGATAATTTTGATGCACTTAGATATTACTCCAAGAAGACTAAAACAAGAATTACATTTGAATACACAATGTTGAAAAAAATTAACGATAGACCGGAGGATATAAAGGCATTGACACATTTATGTAAACAGATTCCTTCCAAAGTTAATTTGATTCCTTTTAACTCAATCAAACATATGGACCCGGACGGATTTTCCGGTCAACTTGAACCTACAGCAAATCATTTAATTGAAGAATTTGCAAATCAATTGAGAGAAAACGGAATAACTGTATTTGTTAGAAACACACAGGGTGACGACATTGCAGCAGCATGCGGGCAACTTGCAGTTAAAGCTTCATAGAAATTTTTCAATTTATTTCTTGAACAATTTTAAAAAGGAAAACAAATGAAATATATCCTCGCATTACTAATAATTTATTCAATTATAATTGGGCAAACTCAACCGGCAAAGAAAGATTCACTTCAAACATCAAAAAAAACTTCCCAAGAACTTAATGAAGATCTCAGAAACGAAATAAATGAATTAAAAAAATTAAGAGAATCGCTTCAACAAAAACTTCAAAATGAGTTAAGAGAATTATATGTCATTCGTTATGGTCAGGAAGACGGCACTAAAGTAGCAATGGGGCAGGTTTGGACGGGGATGACAGAAGAAATGATGCGCGACAGTTGGGGCGTACCGGATAGTATCACCGTCAATAATCAAAATTGGGGTAAATATTCACAATGGTACTATGGTGAAATAACTTATTTTTTCAAAGACGGGTATCTATTTGAATGGGAATCAGAAGAAAATTCAAACAAATAATTTTTTTTGTAAATTTTACTTGACTCTAATTTTTCACTGAATTATTATTGTAAAACATACTTTACAAT
>DSBF01000564.1 GCA_011049495.1 Ignavibacteria bacterium | reverse complement strand
CTAATTCTTTTCCTTTGATATCGTTATTAAAATGCTGTAATATTTTATTAACCAATACTAATTTTTGACGATTATTAATTTCATCAACAGTTTGGAGAATTGTCATTGTAGAATTTTTATCATTAGAAGTTTTGATTAGGGCGCGTACATCTTTTGGAAAACAAGAACCGCCGTAACCGATTCCGGGAAATAAAAATCTTTTTCCGATTCTTGTATCTGCACTTATTCCTTTTCTAACCATATCAATATTGCCGCCAACCTTTTCTGTAAAGTTTGCAAGTTCGTTCATAAAAGTAATACGCATTGCGAGATATGAGTTTGCTGCGTATTTCGTTATTTCGGAACTGTACGGATCCATTTCTATTATCGGGTTGCCCTGTCTAACAAATGGTTCATAAAGAGTTCTCATTTTCTCGAATACTTCTTTGCTTTCCGCACCAATGACAATTCTATCTGGTTTTAAGAAATCATCTACTGCAAATCCTTCACGTAAAAATTCAGGATTAGAAATCACTTCAAAATTTTTAACTCCTTCATCGGTAATAATCTTTGTGACCGATGCGCATGTACCAACCGGTACGGTACTTTTATTTACTATGATTTTAAAATCTTTATCTCCCTTTGCTTTTAATATTTTGGCTATATCTTTTGCAACTCCAAAAACATATTTTAAGTCAGCCGAACCATCTTCGCCTTGAGGAGTTGGCAGACAAAGAAAAACTACTTCAGAATTTTCAACCGCATATTTTAGATCGTCTGTAAACTCCAATCTCTTTTTTTCAATATTTCGATGAAATAAAATATCTAATCCCGGTTCATAAATTGGGACGATAGCTTTTTTCATCTTTGTTAATTTTTCTTGGTTGTTATCAACACATATAACATGATTTCCCATCTCGGCAAAACAAGTCGCAGAAACCAAACCAACGTAACCGGTACCAATAACTGATAATTTCATTAAACCTCCTATATTCGATAAACTTGTTAAATCTTAATGTAAAACTTACAAAAAATCTTGAAGTTAGTTGTGAATTATTAAATGAAATAAATGATTTTCTTGTGCATCCAAATAGAATAATTTAATTTTAGCATCATCAAACATAATTGTAAGCAGAGGTAAAAAATGTCTGAATTACCAAAACCATTTAAGAAATTCACAGAGGATTATCCGAAAGTATCGGAAGCATACGAGAAGTTAGGTAACGAAATTCATTCCGCGGGTCCGCTTGATGAAAAAACAAGAGCGTTAGTAAAATTATCAATTTCTGTCGGTGGCAGAATGGAAGGCGCTGTTCATTCTCACACACGCAAAGCGCTTGATGCAGGCTGCTCAAAAGAAGAAATTAAACATGCAGTCCTTTTGGCATTACCAACTATCGGTCTGCCGAATATGATGGCTGCAATGACTTGGGTTAACGATATTTTAGAATCATAATTTGTTCCGCGAAAACTTTCGACATAGTTCAATTCTTGAAAAAGAATTTTCAACCATAAGCAGAATTACGGCGCTTTGGGCTTTCAGCGAAGCAGCTCTTGGCGGCATTCTGCATGCATTGAGAATACCTTTTACGGGATTATTCATCGGCGGCAGTGCTGTAATTTTTCTAACTCTAATTGCTTATTCCGCAGAGAGAAAATCAACTCTTCTAAAAGCAACTTTTATTGTAATCTTGATTAAAGCGATGGTAAGCCCGCATACACCCCTTAATGCTTACTTTGCTGTGTTTCTTCAAGGATTATTTGCCTATGTAATTTTTAGTTTTATTTCAAATAAAAAATTTGCAGCATTATTATTAGGATTTGTCTCTTTAACTTATTCTGCCTTTCAACGCGTTTTTGTTCTTACAGTTTTATTCGGAAATACTTTGTGGGAATCGATCGACACATTCGGTATTTATTTGATGAATGAGTTTTTATCAAACGGTTCAGCCGACAATGCAATACAGCTTAGTTATATTTTAATCGGGGCTTATGGTTTCGTTCATATTTCGGGTGGAATCTTTTTCGGAATAATTGCCGGAAATATTCATAAATGGATAATCAATAATTCCGGTAAAGTAAAAGAGTTCAATGAATCAGTTATAAGGAAAGATGAATCGATATTGCTGCAGAAAGATAAAACAAAAAAGAAGAGAAAATGGTGGAAGAAAAAATCAAACATCGTGGTTCTTATTTTTGCTGCTTTGATGATGGTACTTTCCTACACAAATCCCGAGTTGGACGATAATTTATTTTACAATATCATCTTCATGCTGATCCGCTCAATTCTTATAATGTACATTTGGTTCGTGTTACTTTCTCCAGTTATAATTAGGTGGGTAAAAAAATATTTGATGAAAAAACAGTCCCATTATTCAAAAGAAGTAGAAACAATTTTAGGATTGTTCCCATACTTTAAAGGAATTATAAATTACAGCTGGGAACAGACAAAAAGACTAAAAAATTATAAACGCATTATTCCATTTTTGAAAAACTCTTTCATTCTACTTTTAATGGCTGACATCGAATCGTATGAAGAAAATAATACTATTTAGCGGACCAATTCATTCAGGCAAAACTACTCGCTTAGAAAATTTTATTGCGGACAAAAGCTGCGATGGAATTATTGCACCGATAAAAGATGGTAAACGATTTATTCAACGAATCAAAACGGGTGAAATTAAACCGCTCGAAAACGAAAGTGAAGATTCAATTATAATCGGCAAATATAAATTCAGTAAAAAAACATTTGAATGGGCTAAACAGCAAATTGAAGAATCACTGCATAGCAATGTTGATTATATAGTAATTGATGAAATCGGTAAACTTGAAATGGTTGACCAAGGTTATGAACCGATGGTAAGCATTGTCGTTGATAAATTCAAAAAAGAAAATTCATTTGATCTGATTTTGGTTGTTCGTGAGAGTTTGGTCAAGGATGCGATTGAGAAGTATAAGCTAAAAGAGTGTAATTGCGAATTTGCGGATTAGCGAATTGAATTATCAGAATTCTTTTCCCAATATAGATTTTATTTGCTGTCTATTATTCGGCAAATAATTTAGAGCAATATCCCAAATGATTTCAACATCTACATTAAAATAATCGTGAGTTACTCTATTTCTCAGATAATACATTTCTGCCCATGGAACTTCAGGGTATTTTGATTTAACCTGCTCATCAATTTTCTTTGCAGCTTCTCCAATAATTTCAAAATTTCTGACAACTGCATCTATTGTTTTTGAATCTGATATAAATTTTTGGAAATCATACTCACTCAAATACTCAGTTATCTTATCAATAGCTAAAAGAATATCTTCTAAATATAAATTGTCCGATCTATTTTTCTTCGCCATTTAGACGTAATTCACCTGTGATAAAATGTTATCTTTAATTTGTTCTTTAAGTGATTCTTGTCTAACTAAATCAACTTTTCTATCAAAAATTTGCTCGAGATAAATCTGCAACGAGAAGAATTTCCATCCTATAGGGTTCTCTAGTTCAACAATAATATCAATATCACTTTCTACTGTCGATGACTCCTTCGAGAAAGATCCGAATAATCCGATTTTAGATACCGAATAGGTTTTATTCAATTCCGGTTTAAGCTCTTCTAATTTTTTTAATATTTCGTTTTTTGAAAGCATAACTTTTGTTTTGATCTTACTGATTTTAATATATGATAAAATAAAATAAAGGGGGTGAACATACAAGTATGAAAGAGAGTGATAACCTTATCACAAACTAAAAAATCCTGGGAATATAAATCCCGGGATCTTTGAATTCGCGCTAAATCCGCCAATTCGTCAATCCGTTAAATCCATCAACACCCTTCTCTCTTAGGCTTACCGCCGCTTGTGTTCATCGGGATTGCAGCAGGCATTTCTATCTTAGGCATTTTAATCTCTTTGCTGCCTTCGGTTTCTCCGACTTGCGGTGAGCCACCGAAAAATTTACTTACTTCAACCATTTTATCAAACTCGATTTTTTCTTCCGGTGAGGCATTTGCAGAAATGCTTGGAAAAAGTATTTCATCTTTCCAACTTTCAACACCACCGTTTAGGATGTAAACACCTTTATAATTATTCGCTTTCAGAATAAACCAACCCTGCGCCGCTTTAATATTATCTTCACAATACAAAAGAATTTTTTGATTACGCATTAAATTGGATTCCAACAATTTAGAAGTTGGAATATTAACGGCGGTCGGAATAAAATAATTTTTATATGCTTCCTCATCACGTAAGTCAACTAATCTGTAATCGACTCTTCCTTCAATTATCCATTCGGCGAGTTCTTTAACGTTGATTATTTCACTATCCCGAATTGCTTCAACTGATAATTCTTTTACATTAACTTTTGCAAAAGTATTATCGTATGGATTGCCGAGAAGTACTGCAACCAAACCGAGTATTAAACCGACCATTGCTAATTTTTTCGAACCAGATAAATTCATAATGTAATTTTTCATTTTGATTCTCCTTTTTTCGCCATAACTCTTTCACCCCACTCTGCGGCGGCAAATGCTCCAAGCGCCATTAATATTACTAAAAATACAACCATTCCGTATGAGAGTCCGAAAAAGTCGGGTAGAGTTACCCTTCCCATATTCGTTGAGTAATAAAAGTCTTCGATGAACGGATATAATTCAGCAAAAATAAACACGCCAAAAGTTACCCCTAGTATAAAAACAATTGCATCTTTCTTGCCTGTCGAAAATGCGACAAATGAGGTGCCGGGACAGTATCCGCCGATTATAAATCCCATACCGAGAATAAATCCGCCAACAACTTGCGGGATTATATATGTATCGCTGATATAAATCAACGACAAATCTAAATATCCAATGTATGATAAGTAGAAAACTCCAATCATTGCAGTAACAATTGCTGTGAACATAACTTTAAGAACTCGCATATTAGTAAAGTAAAATTGTGCGGCAAGAATTCTCGCACTTCCGAAACCGCCGCGTTCCAAAGCAAACCCAAAACCAATACCTATTACGAATGCAATTATTAAACTGACGTCAAAGCCAAATAAGTCGAATTTGTAAAATGGTGCGTTCATGTCCATTGTCTCCTCATAAAATAAGCTAATGCATACCCGCCGGCGAAAACTGCGAGCATAAATGCCCAGCTTCCGAGTCCGAGTAAAGCACCACCGGTAAGTGCTTGTCCGCTTGTGCAGCCGCGTGCAAGCTTAGCTCCGAATCCCATTAATGTTCCACCAATAAAAGCGAACAGAAATCGAGTTCTTGTTTTGACACGCGGTCCTTTTTCAACTCCGCTTTTTACTCTTCCGGCTAACATACCCGATAAGAATCCGCCGAAGATAACTCCAAGTACTTCAAATACAAGCCAATCTTTTAGCGGACTTACTGAACTATCGCCAATGTAAGCTGAGTAGTACTCATTACTTTGTGCATGCTCGGGTGCAACTGCATTAACTCCTACGGTTACAACAGAGGAAACCGCACCGGAAGCTCCGAGTCCCCTTCCCATTATTACAAATGCTGCTAAAAGAACGAGTCCCAATCCAACTCCAACGTAATACGGATTTGAATATGGTTTTGCTTCAACATGACTGTGGGCATGTTCATTATCCGTCACCAAAAGTTTCGCTTTCGATAAAATGTGAGTAAGTGCTGTCATTTTTATTTCCTTTTAACTCTGCTTAAAATCACTTTTGTCATGCCTGAATGTTTCTATCGGGCACCTCGTATTAAGAATAGTTTCCCGCTTGAAGTCCTGAGAAACCGGGGTGTCGTAAAAAACACTCCACATACGGGAATGACAATTTTTTGTACTAAAACCATTTACTAACTTGTCCTGCTTCAACAATTACAAATCTCAAAATAAGACCACCGACAATAACCATAATTGGTGCCCAAGGTGTGTGGTTTACTTTATGATTAACCGCCATCAATTGTATTATTAACGGAATTACAATCCCGATACCTACGACAAAAACCCAGAAAGTTGCGGCATACGGACCGGTTAGAATTAACATCGCCGCATCTTGATGAACTTGAGTTGACGTAAGTAATCCGATAATCATCAACCCGATTACGAATAATTCGAAGGTTAAAAATCCATTATCGGCTTTTGCAAGTAATTCTCTTTCATAAACATTTTTAGCAACCATATGAACAAAAGCTGCCGCACCGGAAAGTCCGGAAACCAAAAAGAGCAGCCATAAAATTGAAGTATTCCACAAAGGTCTTGCACCGAGTGAACTTAAAAGAATACCTGTATACATTCCGAGCATTGCACCAAGAATCATATTTGCAACACCGATATTTTTAATCCACATTTTTCTTTCGTTGAGCCAATAAGAATATTTTTTTACAACCGGTAATTTTTCAACCAGCCATTTCGTTGGTGTGATTAATATTGTTACAAATATCGCAGGATAAACAATTATTAAAATCCACGCACCCCAAGACATTGGTGAGGTTACTTGAAATGTTGTATAAAGCCTCCATGTATAAAGTTTATGTTCGAGATCTAAAAACAATGCAAGCATACCTAGACTAAGTAAAATCAAACTTACCCAAGGAACATATCTGCAAGAACATGTTTCATCATCTTGTCTTTGTTTGAATAAAAAATATCCTGTTATGATCATCATCCCGGCAACCATTCCACCCAAGAAAAGGTAAACCGGTATTTCCCATCCCCAAATATGAAGTGATGGATCGATTAAATGATTGTTTCGTGTTGATGTAATTTCGTGCATCGTAATCCTCTTTAAGTCAAATAGAATATTTTTGGTTTTGTACCGGCTTCCGGTTTCAACGAATGATACTTTCTCGAATTAAGCTGTTTACTTATTTCGCTGTTTGGATCATCAAGATCGCCAAAGATCATACAATGAGTCGGACAAACAGAAACACAAGCCGGATCTTTTCCTTCTTCAACTCTGTGAATACAAAAAGTACATTTATCCGCGTAACCTTCGGGATGAATAAATCTTGCATCATATGGACAACTAGCAACGCATGCTTTACACCCTATACATTCGTTATGCTCTACCAAAACAACTCCGCCTACATCATGATAATGACTTGCACCTGTTGGACAACTTGAAACGCACGGTGCATTTTCACAATGATTACATCTTTCACTTCTGATTTTTAATTGTATGTTCGGAAACTTTCCGAATGCTTCTTCGGTAATCCAATCTCTATTGAATCCTTCGGGAACATTGTTTTCCGTTTTACATGCAACAACACAATCCATACAACCTACACAAAGTTTTGTATCTATCGCCATTCCGTATCTTGCCATTTTATGCCTCCCGCTCAAAAGTTACAAAATTGACATTCAT
>DSBF01000157.1 GCA_011049495.1 Ignavibacteria bacterium | reverse complement strand
GACAATTGTATAATCGATTAAACGGAGTTTAGCATACAGTTTGACAAAATCATCAGCATAGTATGGAGTAAACCAGCAATCATAGTCATCGGAAAAATTTTGCGAGATTTGATGCATGATTGTTGTCTGGTTAAGCGAACCGCAGATAAAAAGTATTTTTTTTTTCGCCATGATCACCAATATTAATTAACAAATAATGACAAAAATAAGAACGTAAATATTACCTAAGTGTTAATCGTGTATTAAAAAATTGTAAAGTGCTCTGACTAAAAATCTTTTTCATTAAGGAAATTAAAATACAAAAAAGTTTTGACTACTACTTTTCTTTATAAAAATTAAATCTAGTAAACAGTTTTATTCCTCTGTATCGGGGAAAATAAAAAGTATTAATCAAAATGATTGGATTAAATAAAATTGAAGAGCATCATCTAAAAATACTTGTAGTCCGTTTATTCTCATTAAGTGAGGATATTTTTCATTAATGAAAAAATTCTCTATTTATTTTTAGATTTTGCTCAAAAAACTTGGTTTTTGAGTTCAAAAGAATATAAAATCAGTGCTAAAACCGAGTATCATCTGGCATAGTATATGCGATTGAAATTAATCAATCAAAAAATGAAAAAAGTATGAAACTATTTACATCGACCAAAACATTTCAAGGCGGAGTTCACCCTGCTGAATATAAAGAACTCAGTGAAAATTTATCATTTGAAATAATGCCGAATCCTAAGCAGGTAATACTTCCTTTAGCCCAGCATATTGGTAAACCCTCAAATCCTTTAGTTAAAAAGGGAGATGATGTAAAAGCCGGTCAGATAATTGCCGAAGCAGACGGGTTTATATCTGTTCCTATTCATAGTTCAGTTTCGGGCAAAGTAAAAAAAATCTCCATCGAAATTACACCATCCGGATTCCCAAAGGATTCGATAATAATTGATGCGGCTGATTCAAACGAAATAGAATTGCAGCAGCCGCTTAATCCCGATACCGTAAACCCGGAAGAAATTCAAGCAAGAGTTAAATGGGCTGGTATTGTTGGTCAAGGCGGAGCAGCGTTCCCGACGTTTGTAAAAATTACTCCCCAGCCGAATCAAAAAATCGATGCGATTATTCTTAACGGTTGCGAATGCGAACCTTACTTAACACGTGATTATAGATTTATGATTGAAAGAACCGAAGAGGTTATTGAGGGATTGAGATTAATAATGAAATCACTCGGTGTAGGCAAAGGTTATATTGGAATTGAAGACAACAAACCCGAAGCCATTAAAAAATTAAAAGAAGTTGCCGAAAATTACGATAATATAGAAGTAGAAGTGTTGGAAACAAAATATCCGCAAGGTGCGGAAAAAATGTTGATCAAAGCAATATTGAATCGTGAAGTACCTCCCGGTAAACTTCCGCTTGATGTTGGTGCCGTTATTCAAAATATAGGGACAGCATTAGCAGTTTATGATGCAGTAGTAAAAGGGGAACCGCAAATAACCGCTGCCTTAACAGTAAGCGGTAACGGAATCAAAGAACCAAAAAATTTGATTGTACGGATTGGGACTCCGATTGCAGATGTTATCGAATACTGCGGAGGAATTACCGAAGATGCATCCAAAGTTGTAATCGGTGGTCCAATGATGGGAGTTGCACAATTTGATTTTTCAGCTCCGGTTACCAAGGCAACCTCCGGAATTTTGGTATTAACAAAAGTCGAAAAAAATTTACAAGAAGAAACAACATGTTTGAGATGTGGAAAATGTATTGAAGTTTGTCCGCTTGGATTAATACCGACAAAGCTTTCTCGGTTTACACAACTTGATAGACTTGAAGATGCTGAATCATACAATATTTCTGTTTGTATGGAATGCGGATCTTGTACATTTACATGTCCGGCAAACATTCCCCTTGTTCAATGGATACGATTAGGTAAACAAAGAGTAATTGCAATACAAAGAGAAAGGAAATCTGCATAGCTCAAACGACGAATGTCATTCCGGATCAAGTCCGAAATCTAAGCTGTAAAATTTCTAATTCAAATTGAGAATGAAAAAGCGATTAAGATTATGATTAAGAGAAAGATTTAGATTACTGGAAAAATAAATGACTACTACAACTACTGAAAATCCTGTTTACAAATTAGAACTCGCAAGTTCACCGCACCTGCATTCGCGTTGGAATACTAAACAAGCAATGTGGCTTGTTGTTTTAGCATTACTTCCTGCTGTAATTTCTGCGGTGATCTTTTTCGGTTTTTATCAATTATTAATAATAACAGTTGCAATCGGTTTTGCTGTCGGTACCGAAGCAGTAATTAAATTGATACGAAAACAAAAGGTTACGATTACAGACGGCAGCGGAATAATTACGGGGTTACTACTTGCATTAATTTTACCACCGGATTTCAATTTGGCTTTTACTGCACTCGGCTCTATTGTGGCTATTGGCTTAGGTAAAGAAATTTTCGGCGGACTCGGTTTTAATATTTTCAATCCCGCTTTAGTCGGAAGAGCTTTTCTTCAAGCTGCATTTCCCGTACCTATGACTACCTGGACAAAACCAAATTTTACCGAAGTTGATTCAATAACTACCGCTACTCCTCTTTCGGCATTTAAGTTTGATTCAGTTGCAACTGAATTATCTTCAATGTTTATTGGAAATATAGGTGGTTCAATCGGTGAAACTTCTGCAATTGCAATTTTACTCGGCGGGTTATTTTTAATATTTGCCGGAGTTGTGAATTATCGTGTTCCTGCTGCAATGGTTATCGGTGCAGTTATCTTTGGCGGAGTTTTTTGGTTAATTGATCCGGCTTTATATCCCAATCCGTTATTTCATTTAACAGCGGGCGGTTTCTTATTTGGTGCTCTGTTTATGGCAACCGATTGGGTTACTTCACCAATGACCTTAAAAGGAATGTGGATATTCGGTTTAGGTATTTCACTTGTGTTAATAATTATAAGATTATTCGGCGGTCTTCCTGAAGGAGTAATGTACGCAATTTTATTTATGAATGCTTTCGTTCCTTTGATAAATAGGTATACAAGACCAAGAGTATTCGGGGAGGTGAAATGAAAACAGTTATTAAAATGTTGATCACTCTCTCGTTGATCGGTGTTGTTTCCGGGGCGCTACTTTCACAAATAAGCGGATGGGCTGCACCTAAAATTGAAATGCACCGCAAAGCTGCAACAGAAAAAGCAATCTTTATGGTTCAGCCGTTAGGTAAAGATTATGAAAAAGTTAATGCAATTGATTTCGAACTCTATAAAGTTTTTGATGAAAGCAAAAATATAATTGGTTACGCAATGCCTTATGAGGGGAACGGGTTTCAAGGTAAAATAAGAATTATGATCGGTGTAAAAGAAAACTTAAATCAACTTGTTGGATTGGAAGTACTCGAACAAATTGAAACTCCCGGTTTGGGTACAAAAGTAACCGAAGAACCATTCACAAAACAATTTATTGATTTGATTGCTCGACCCCAAATTGATTGGGTAAAAGGGGCACCTGCTTCAAAGGAAAATGAAATCCAGGCAATTACAGGAGCTACAATTTCTTCTGTTGCAATTGTAAATATTATTAATGCCGGACTTGCAAAGCTCCGCTCTGTTGAAGAGGAAGGTAGATTATGAAAAAACAATTGACACTAAGCAAAGAATACCTAAAAGGATTATGGGATCAAAACCCGGTATTTAAACAAGCGCTTGGGCTGTGTCCCGTCTTAGCAGTAACGGTTTCTGCAATTAACGGTATTGCTATGGCACTTGCTACAACTTTTGTTTTAACATCGGCTAGTTTAATTATATCTTCAATAAGAAAATTGATTCCCACACAAGTTAGAATTGCCGCATACATTTTAATCATTGCAACATTTGTTACTATTGTTGATTTGGTGATGAAAGCTCAGTTCCCTGAATTAAGCAAGGCACTTGGTCCTTACATTCCGCTTATAGTTGTGAACTGCTTGATATTAGGAAGGCAAGAAGCTTTTTCTTCGAAGAATACGGTTGGTCGTTCTTTACTGGATTCACTTGGAATGGGAACAGGGTTTTTAATTGCTCTTTTTGTTTTAGGCGGACTAAGAGAAATATTTGGAACCGGTACTTTACTCGGTATTCAAGTTATGCCGGATTTTTATGAACCGTGGTTGGTTATGATTTTACCGGCAGGCGCTTTTCTTACTTTAGGATTATTATTCGGCGCCGCAAATTCTTATCTGCAAAAGAAAGAACAAGATGAGAAAAATTATCTCATCGAAAAATATTTGAAGGCAAAGAAAGAAGCAGATGAAATGGGAGGACAAGCAAAATGGAACTAATACTTATTTTCTTTTCTGCTGCGATTGTTAATAACTTTGTCCTTGCATACTTCCTAGGGATTTGCCCATTTATCGGCGTATCAGGCAAAATTACTTCGGCATTTTCGATGGGTATGGCAACAACTTTTGTAATGACAATTACAGCTATTGTAACCTGGCTGATTTATCATCTTTTGCTTGTTCCGTTTCAATTAGAATTTCTGCAGTATGTCTCTTTTATATTGGTAATTGCTTCTCTTGTTCAGTTTGTTGAGATGTTTGTAAAGAAGGTTAGTCAGCCTTTATATAGAGCACTCGGAATTTTTCTCCCGCTAATTACAACAAATTGTGCGATTCTTGGTTTAGCTTTATTTATGGTTCTTAAAGATTATTCATTTATTCAAGGTGTTGTTTACGGTGTCGGTGCTGGTGCAGGGTTTACCCTGGCAATTACGGTTATGGCTGGTATTAGAGAAGAACTTGATTTAGCAGATGTTCCTAAGCCTTTCAAAGGTGTCCCGATTACTTTAATTGTAGCGGGTTTACTGGCTTTAGCTTTTATGGGTTTTTCCGGGTTGATTTCTATTTAGTATCAAGTATCAAGTATCAAGTATCAAGAAATAATGCATGAGAAATAATTTTATTTACATATTACTTTTTCTTTTATTCTTCGGCTGTTCATCGCAGCAGGAGAAAATAAAAAGAACAATAATTTCAATGGGCACCACCATTGAAATTCAAGTTATTCATCCTGATGATCAAGCTGCCAATGAAGCAATTAATTCCGCATTCGAAGAAGTTGAGAGGATAAACCGAAAATACTCTACTTACATAGATAGTAATTATATATGGGTTATTAATAATTCCGAATTAGGTGAGCTCAAGGTTGATGATGAAACTTTCTATTTATTGCATAAATGTAATGAATTCTACGAAATAACTAACGGCGCATTTGATGCCGCGATCGGTACTTACATTGATATTTTAGGATTTGAAACCGGCAACCCGGATGAACCGACAATTACGGAAATCCAATCTGCACTTGAAAAGGTGGGTTGGAAACATATTGAACTTTTAGAGAATAATCTTATAAGAAAAAATAAACCGGTTAAAATTAATTTCGGTGCGATTGCAAAAGGATATGCGGTTGACCGCATGGCAGAGATACTAAGGAATAACGGGATAAAAAAGTTTTTAATCAATGCCGGGGGCGAATTAATTGGTGAAGGAAATGATTGGACAATCGGAATTCAGCATCCCCGAAAAAAGAATCAATTACTCGGCAGAGTTATACTTAATAATATTTCAGTTGCAACATCCGGAGATTATGAACAATTCTTTGAAAAGAATAATAAAAGATTTCACCACATAATTAATCCGAAAACCGGACTTCCTTCACTGGAAACTCAAGCGGTTACAATAATTTCAGAAAAGAACGTTGATGCAGATGCTCTGGCTACTGGGGTATTTGTCATTGGACCGGTTGAAGGATTAAGAATAATTGAAAGTTTAAAAAATGTTGAAGGATTGATCGTCGACAGCAGCGGATCAATAATTAAATCATCCGGCTTCGATCAATATTTTAGGAGGTAATATTTATGGATGCGACTTTATTAATTGCAATTGCTACAATGGGCGGACTCGGTTTTATATTTGCAGGCGGACTTGCTATTGCGGATAAGAAACTTAGAGTTTTTGAAGACCCGAAAATTGCTCAGATTAATGAATTACTACCGGGCGCAAACTGCGGCGGTTGCGGTTACGCAGGTTGTTATGATTTTGCAGTTAACGTAGTTTCCGGGAAAGCCCTTGTTACGGGATGCCCTGTAGGCGGTGAGGATTGCGCACATGATATTGCCGGTCTAATGGGTGTTGATGCCGGGGCAAGTATAAAAATGTTGCCGAGAATTTTATGCAGAGGCGGAAACAGTGAAGCCGTTAAAAAAATGGTAGAATACTATGGTCCGTTGAGCTGTTCTGCAATGGCAATTGTATCCGGCGGGGAAAAACAATGTTATTACGGATGTTTAGGCGGCGGCGATTGTGTTGAAGCATGTCCGTTCAACGCAATTGTAATGAATGAAAATGGATTGCCGGAAGTAATTGAAGAATTATGTACAGGATGTGGTAATTGTGTTAAAGCTTGTCCGCGTAATATTATTGAGATGCATCCTGTTGATAGACAAGTATTTGTTTTTTGTAAAAACCAGGATGATCCGAAAAAAGCAAAAGAAGTATGTTCTGTATCTTGTATGGGTTGCGGTATCTGTGCACGTAAATCCGATGGCGGTGTTGTAATGGAGAATAATCTTGCGGTAATTAATTATGCGCAATTTGATCCTGAGAAAATACCTTTTGATAAATGTAAAACCGGCGCTATTGGCTATATAGATCAAAATGAAAAAATTGCTATTGAAATCCCGATTGATGAAAGTACTAGCATGGAAAAAAATTAGCTTAGTAATTCACCTTACGCACAAACATTGAAGGTTGCTTGTTTTTAATCTTCAATGTTGCATTAATAGGCTAAAATTAAGTTACCTGAAAGGTCTGAAAACAGTAACCTTTAGGGTAATAACATCTTTGCGTAAGGTGAGTTAGTAATTCATAATGTTTGAAAATAGCAAAGCGAATGCAATCGGATTTCTTAAAGGAAGAAAAAAGAAATTGTTGATTCTCATTAACCAACGGATTAATCCGTTGGTTACTAAATAAAAAAAACAAAAAGAAGCGGAACGGCTTAAGCCGTTTTGGTAAAAGGAAAATGCAAAACGAATCAATAATAGAAAAAGGAATTGTGCTCTCAGCCGCTGATGGTCATGCAGAAATTGCGTTGATACAAACCGGAAGCTGTGAAGAATGCTCGGCAAAAATTTTCTGTAAACCATCCGAGAAAAAAGATACAAAAATAATTGAAGCAGAAGATCCATACGGAGTTCAACCCGGCGATGAAGTGCAGATTGAAATTGCCGGGACAGATATTTTAAAAGCGTCATTTATGCTTTACGGTATGCCGCTTATTATTAT
>DSBF01000323.1 GCA_011049495.1 Ignavibacteria bacterium | reverse complement strand
TAGCCATCTTAGCAACCTTCGAGGAAAAACTACATAAAGCGCATATCCTTACCTCGAAGGTTTATCCCAAATTTGTTATAGAGTTCTTTAAAAACTAGTTTTACAAAATTTTCCCACCTAAAAATCCTATGGTCCTATCCAGGCTTAAAATCATCATTACAAGCAAAAACTTCAAAATGACTCTGATTGAAAATCAAGCTCAATTATGATATATTTTGAGTTCAAAAATTGCACCCGTAGCTCAATTGGATAGAGCATCTGACTACGGATCAGAAGGTTTGGGGTTCGAATCCCTACGGGTGTACAAAGTTAATTTATTATTTACTATTGACTATTTTTTAAGTCAAAAAAATCTATAATAAATTTATAAACGCACCCGTAGCTCAATTGGATAGAGCATCTGACTTCGGATCAGAGGGTTGAGGGTTCGAATCCTTCCGGGTGTACAAAACCCACTATTGAGAATTCGATTTGCTTTTCCCAGAGTATGTTTACAAGTTTATGTACGCTGCCCTCGAAGAGGCTGAGAAAGCACTCGACAAAAATGAAGTACCGATTGGAGCTGTTGTTGTCTATAATAATAGAATTATTGGTCGCGGCTTTAATCAAGTAGAATTATTAAAAGATACAACTGCTCATGCCGAAATGCTTGCGATAACCGCAGCTTCAAATCACCTTCAAACTAAATACTTAACAGAATGCGATTTATATGTTACTGTTGAACCATGCATCATGTGCAGCGGTGCAATTATGCTTTCACGGTTACGCAGTGTTTATTTTGGAGCTTTTGAACCTAAGTTTGGGGCAGTCGGCTCCTTATTTAATTTACTTGAACAAAATAAATATAACCACAATGTAAAAGTGTTTTCCGGAGTTTATTCACAAGAAAGTCAATCATTGTTAAAAAGTTTTTTTGATAATAAAAGATTGTCCGGGAAATCAGATAACGGATTTTTCGGAAATTGATTTTAATGTATCTTAATTTTTGAATGTAGTTCTTATTCTATAATTGATAAAAGGAATTCAAATGCGATTAATTTTATTTGGCGCACCGGGTGTTGGTAAAGGGACACAAGCAAAAATTTTATCGAGCAAATTTCACATTCCTCATATTTCTACAGGTGATATTTTAAGGAGTGCGGTATACAAAAAAACAGAACTGGGTTTGCAAGCAAAGGAAATTATGGATAGAGGTGAGCTTGTACCCGATGATCTTATGTTAAAATTGATCGGTGAAGTTTTGCACGATGAAAAAACAAAAAACGGTTTTATTTTAGACGGATTTCCTAGAACTATTCAACAAGCGGAAAAGCTTGATGATTTATTAGAGAATTTATCAACAAAAAAGAAACTTTGTGTTATTTTCTTATCTGCCGATGATGAACTTATAGTTAGAAGACTTTCTATGCGTAGGACTTGCAGTGCTTGCGGTAATATTATTAATCTTAATTATATCGAAGATCCTTCCTCTTGCCCCTACTGCGGTTCTAAAAATACTTTTATAAAAAGAAAGGATGATGAAGAAGATATAATTAGAAATAGGTTAAAAGTTTTTCATGAAACAACAGCACCGGTAATTAATTATTATAAAGATAATGGATGTGTACTGGAAGTTGACGGAACTTTAGCAGTTGAAGAAGTGACAGCAAAAATTGTAGAGAAGTTGGAAAAATATTAAGCTTTCTTTTTTACGATTGCTTTAATTGCTTTTCCATCTTGCAATTTAATAATCCTTGTATCGAGTCGCTTTACCAATTCGTAATTATGGGTAGCACAAATTACCGATGTACCTCTATTATTAATTTTTTTCAAGAAATTAATTATTTCATCTGAGGTTTCAGGGTCTAAATTACCCGTAGGTTCGTCTGCAAGTATTATCATCGGGTCATTCACAATAGCTCTGGCAATTGCTACTCTCTGTTTCTCACCGCCCGAAAGTTCATTCGGCATATTTTTCTGTTTGTGACTGAGACCAACTTCTGATAACGCTTGGAATACTTTTCTCTTAATTTGTCTTCTCGGTACCCCGGTTACTTGTAAAACAAATGCAATATTATCATACACATTTCTGTCGTCAAGCAGTTTGAAATCTTGAAAAATTACACCAATTTTTCTTCTCAGGTAAGGAAGGTCTTTCTCTCTAATCGTATTGGAAGAATATTCACCGACTTGTACATAACCGGATTGAGGAAGAATATTCATATAAATCATTTGAAGAAAAGTAGTTTTACCTGATCCGCTTTTACCGATTAAGAAAACAAACTCTCCCGGTTCGCATTCAAAATTAAGATCATTAAAAACCGGCTGATTGGGATATGCAAATTCAACATTATTGAAATTGAGCATTATAATTTACCTAAAACAAATTGTACTCGTTCCGATTTTCTTGAAGCATCGTCAAAAGTAAAACAATCGAAACAATCAATCACCCTTAATCCTGCATCTTCCGCAAAAATAAAATACTCTTCAAATTCATAAATCATTTGCTCATGTGTTTCAATATATTTTACTTTATCAATTTCTAATTCCAAAATATTTTTATGAAGCCTGCTCTTTCTATCGTATATACTTTTTTGATTGTAGTTGATCCCGATATGGTTACCTTTTCTATTGAGTCTTTTGATATTTTTAATACTATTTTTTTCCAAACTGACATCAAAAGTTATGATACCATCTTGTAACAAAACTCTTTTACATTCCAACAAGAAATCAACAAACAAATTAGGTGTCGTTAAGTAATTAACACTGTCAAATATAGAAAAAATAATATCAAATTCTTTTTTGAAAGGCAGTGAAGTCATATCGCAGGTAACCCTTGCAATTTTATCGGAACAAAACTTCATCATTTCTAAAGACTTGTCTGAGACAATATAAGATTGGATTTTTTCATTTAGGAATGAAGATACTTGACCGTGCCCGGCACCTAACTCTAATACTTTCGGATTTTCGATTTGGTAAAGATCAATTAAATCGGTTATATAATCAGCCCACGAAGAGTAATCAATTTCTTTCATCAAATGAGAATAGATGGAAGCAATTTTTGTGTATGGCTTCTGTACTATCTTTTGCCTCTATTTTTGAGAATGAGATTTGCCAGTTTGTAAGCTGCAATCATACTATTGGGATTCGCTATGCCTTTGTATGCAATATCGAAAGCCGTACCATGATCCGGAGATGTACGGATAATAGGTAAGTTAGCAGTATAGTTCACACCATTATCAAAGGAAAGCATTTTAAATGGTATTAACACTTGATCGTGATACATGCCTAAAACGGCATCATAATTTTTATATAGATGTTTACCAAAAAATGCATCGGGTACAAATGGTCCAAAAAAGTTTAATTTGTTCTTCTTCACTAGCGGATTGATAATTTTTATTTCTTCATTACCAAGGACACCCATTTCACCGGCGTGCGGATTTAATCCTAACACAGCTATCTTCGGTGAATCGATCTGAAAATCATTAATTAAAGAATTGTATAAAGAACAAAAAATAGAATTCAGTCTTTCTTTTGTTAATAACGCTGAAACATTTTTAATCGGTTGATGAATTGTAGCAAGAGCTGCAATTAACTTCCTTGAATAAAACAACATTAACGGATTCGATACATTAAATACGTCCCCTAAAAAATCAGTATGACCATCGTATTTTATTTTGTTAAGCTTCCATGCGGTTTTAGAGATTGGGGCAGTAATCAGCGAAGCGTTATCAAATTTATTAACATAATTAATTGCATAGTTTAGTGAATCAAAGCTAATTTTACCCGAAGTCTTGGTAGGTTTTCCTTCAGAGAGTTTACCACCGCTTGTATCAACAATTTTAACATGATTAGCCGGGAGAACTTTTTCACTAATACTTTTATAAAACTTATACTTGAATTTAGGTTTAATAAGAGATGAGTTCTTTAAGAATATGTTTTTGGGACAAACAAAATAAAATTCGGAAAAAGAATGATAAACTTGGTTAAGTGTTTTAATTACAATTTCGGGGCCAATACCGTTAGTATCACCGCAAGTAAAGAAAAATTTATTCATGCTATTTCACTAACTTATAGTTTCCTAATCCGGAAACATCAACAAAAACAAATTGAACACCGGGAGAAATATATTTCCAAATCTCTGTAATTTCATTTTTTTCCGAGTAGTATCTATCAACTTCAGCCGGTTCACCATACTTAATATAAATTTTTCCTCGATCCGTTAAACCACTTAATTTTTTCCCTTTTGCTCCGTACTTTCTCATTGCTTTGTCGGCTCTTGAGTAAAATTCGTGTTTTAATTGATTGAATGCTGTTATTGGATCAGGGTCATATTCCTGCCAGAAAATTTCAAGTGCCTGCTGATAATCATTGTCCGCTTTTTTATAAACTTCGTCCAACTTATCTTCCTCGGCAATCAAATCCAATAATTGGTATGCACTTTTGGCATTTGATAGTGTTTGTGGTTTATTAACCCAATTAACAAGGAATTCACCTTCGTATAATAAACTATCTTTACTTGAAAGTATTTTTATCTCGGCAATCCCTTCATCTAAAAGTGATGAGAACTCATCTAAAATAAATATTGATGCGGTTCTATTTGAAGATTCATTTATAAGGAAGATTTCATCTTCACATTTGTTAAATCCGATAGGGGTGTTAGATATCTTTGATAGATTTTTCGAAATAATATCCTTACCATCTTGTGAGATACTAACTTTTATATCATTTATTTTATTATTGAATATGGGGAGAAGCAATTGAGACTTTTGATCGTCAAAAGGAATTGAGTTCTCAAAATTTACCAAACTGTATCCTATTGAATAATTACATGATGAATTTTTCTGCACAACAATAGGTTGTATTTTAGATTTTTCTGCTACAAAAGGTCGGAGTGGGATTTGTCTACTTGTATTGTCCAGAACAATAAGAGAGTTTATGGTTGCTTGTGTATTCTTAATATCAAATGATAAAATACCTTCTAAGAATTTATTATGATTTAATGTCTCTTCATAATTGTTTACGCGCACTTTATCGTGAGTTGATTCTCTTGCGATAACACCATTCTGTGTTGTAGCTTCAACCCGGAAAATTATACCGGAAATAAATTCATTATCTACTTTAATAAAAACAAGATTTGAGTATGGCACTTTATACGTAACATAATACCTAACTAAAGAATCATTGAGAACAGTATGCGCCTCAACATAAATAGGTTTTGGTCCGCTTTGAAGATGCTCTTTTCTTGGTTGCGAGTATAAGGTACTAAAGAATAATAGTAGGACAAGAGGATATATATATTTTTTCACATTTTAACCATTATTATAAATCAACGAGAATAAAACTATAAGATATAGCTTTAAATTCCAGTGCAAATAAAAATAACTTAGCTGTTCATACTAAGCAGGAATTCTTTATTATTTTTTGTGCCTTTTATTTTATCTGTTAAAAATTCCATTGCTTCTATTGAATCAAAGTCACTTAGTATTTTTCTTAAAATCCATACTTTGTTTAATTCTTCATCTGTAAGCAGAAGTTCTTCTTTTCTTGTACCGGATTTATTAACATCAATAGCCGGGAATATTCTTCTATCAGATAAATCACGACTAAGAACCAATTCCATGTTACCCGTGCCTTTAAATTCTTCAAAGATTACTTCGTCCATTCGGCTTCCGGTATCGATAAGTGCTGTTGCAATAATTGTTAAACTTCCACCCTCTTCAATGTTACGGGCAGAACCGAAAAATCTTTTTGGTTTGTGAAGTGCATTAGAATCCACACCACCGGATAATATTCTTCCGCTATGAGGGATAACAGTGTTATGTGCACGAGCTAATCTTGTTATACTATCCAATAAAATGACAACATCATTTTTTGCCTCAACCAATCTTTTAGCTTTTTCTATAACCATGTTGGCAACTTGAACGTGGCGATCTGCCGGTTCATCAAAAGTAGAACTTATAACTTCAGCTTGAACCGAACGCTGCATATCGGTTACTTCTTCAGGGCGTTCGTCTATTAATAACATTATTAATTTAACTTCGGGATGGTTACGAGTGAGCGAATTTGCAATTTTCTGTAAGAGAACCGTTTTACCGCTTTTAGGAGGTGAAACAATCAATCCTCTTTGTCCCTTTCCTATCGGTGCAAGTAAATCCATAATTCGCATAGAATACTCACCGGGTGCAGACTCAAGTTTTAATCTTTTTATTGGATATAGAGGAGTAAGATTATCAAAAAGAGTTCTTTCACGAATTTCTTCGGGATTTTGGTCGTTCACTGCTTCTACCCTAAGGAGAGCAAAGAAGCGTTCACCTTCTTTCGGAGGTCTAACTTGACCTCTGACATCGTCGCCAGTTCTTAAACTAAATCTTTTAATTTGAGAAGGTGAAACATAAATATCGTCCGGTGAAGGAAGATAATTATAATCAGCCGACCTTAAAAAACCGTATCCATCGGCTAATACTTCCAGTACGCCTTTTGAAAAGGTCAGACCATCTTTTTGTGTTTGTGCTTCAAGAATTTTAAAGATTAATTCTTGCTTGCGGAGGTCACTGTAGCCTTGAAGATCGAGCACTTTTGCGATTTCATACAAGTCTACAATTTTTTTTGATTGAAGTTCAGAAATATCCATTGGCATGATTTGATTCCATGAATTGTTTGTAAAACGTTCTTATTGATGACTTTCAGGTCAATATGATAAGGGGTTAATTAATGATTTATTGTTTATTGCTTTTTGTTGAAGAAACTCGAGGAACACTGAAAAATTACTGGTATACCTAACAAATGTCAAGTCTTTTCTCCATTAATTTTGCTTTTATTTCTCCTAAAAGGTAAATACTACCTAAAACCACTAAGCATTCTTCTGATTTATTAAGCATAAATTCTTGTATGTATTGAGCGGGAGAGTTGATCACCTCAATATTTATATTTAACTCATTTGCTATGTTTTTAATTTGTTCGACCGATGCCGCCCTTTCGTAATTGAAACTCGTAACAAATATTTTGTCAAAATTATTATCGAATTGTTTAAGCATTTCTTTAATATTCTTGTCCTTCATTACACCAAAAATAACTTTGCACGATTTGTAATTATCCTTTTCTAACTTAAACTCACACAAAAAATTTGTAATTCCTTCTTCATTATGTGAAGAATCCAAAATTACTTTCGGCGATTCATTATAAATCTCATACCGACCTTGAATACCGCTATTCTTAACAACATTCTGAATCCCATTAAAAATTGCTTGTGTACTCTTAAGTTTCATGCAATTAATAATTGTAAAAATTGCTAGTGCAGCATTTTTTAATTGGTACTTCCCGAATAGAGGAGTTTTATAT
>DSBF01000056.1 GCA_011049495.1 Ignavibacteria bacterium | reverse complement strand
TAAAGTTAAAAATTTTACAAAACAGTTCGCCATCTTCTTCACCTAAAATTGATTTCACATCATCTTTAGTCCAAACATAAAATTTGCCTTCTTCGCCTTCGCTATCGGCATCTTCGGCGGAAAAAAATCCGCCCTCTAATGAGGTCATATCACGCAAAATATATTCCAGAATTTGTTCTGCAGTTCTTCGGAAACTTTCGTTTTTTGTTACTTGATATGCTTCGACATAAGCGTGAGTTAGCAATGCTTGATCATACAACATTTTTTCGAAATGCGGCAATAACCAACGCTGATCGGTAGAGTAACGATGAAACCCGTAACCAATATGATCAAATATTCCCCCTTTTCTCATTTCAAATAATGTTTTCTTCACCATTTCGAGGGCTTTGGTTTCATTGTTTCTTTTATAATAATGAAGAAGAAAAATTAAATTATGCGGACTTGGGAATTTAGGAGAGGTTCCGAATCCCCCGTATTTTTCATCAAATCTTTGCGAATAATATTCATAAGTATCACCTAAGACAATTGGCGGAATATCAGTTCCTTCATCGTTTATTGATGCTTGTTTTAAGTAACCGGTAATTTGATCGGCAGTATTTTCAATATCATCTTTCTGGTTTTTCCATGCACGGTCAATGTTCTTAATCAATTCAACAAAACCGATTCTACCGTAACGGTTTTCTTTTGGGAAATACGTACCGGAAAAAAATGGACGTTTATCCGGAGTCATAACAATAGATAGGGGCCATCCGCCATGCCCGGCCATCATTTGGCATACAGTCATATAAATATGATCAATATCGGGGCGTTCTTCTCTATCAACTTTAATTGATACAAACACTTTATTCATTAAGTCGGCTACCACGGGATCTTCAAAAGATTCATGCTCCATCACATGACACCAATGACAAGTTGAGTAACCGATCGAAAGAAATACCGGTTTGTTTTCTTCTTCTGCTTTTTTGAATGCTTCCTCGCCCCAAGGATACCAATCCACCGGGTTATAAGCATGCTGCAATAGGTACGGACTCTTTTCGTTAATTAATCTGTTTGCTTTATGTTGTTCCATAAAATTTCCTTTCAAAAAAATACCCCGATCAAAGGGGTACTTAAAAAACTAAATATAATGTTCGGAAGTTCAAAATCAATCGTCTTTCATAGCCCTTCCAACTAAACCTATTATTGAAGAAAACAACGTAGCACCAATAATAGACCAAATTATTGGAAAAGTTTTTCCACCGATTGTAATGCTCCATAATAAAGGAAGTCTAAATTCATCGGCAATCCATAAACCGAGCCAAGCACCAATAAATCCAACAACAATTGATATAATACATCCGCCTAAATTGTAGCCGGCTATACTTTGTCCGATTGCACCGCAAATAGCCGCAATAATTAGAAGCAGTAAGAAACTTATTAGTGTCATTTTCCCTCCGGGCTAATCATTGATATTCAAGATATGAATTTAATAATTAAGTGGAAACTATAACCTTTATAGAGTAAGTAAAATTATTGAAATCAATCCGGTGATTAAAGAAATAATACCCATTCTGCTTAATGACTCTTTCCAAATTATAAAAGCCAAAACGGCGGTTAATAAAATTATACCGATATTAACTACCGGGTAAACTAAAATTGCTTCAATGTTTTCCAATGCACCAATTAAAAATACGCTGCTGAAAACATTAGGAACTCCCAGTACAGCGCCACTTATAATTGTTTTTTTCTCGAAGGGAATTTTCTTTATTAAGATTATTCCGAAAGAATAAACAAATGCAAAAAAGAAAATGGAAAAAATGAAGAACTGTTTTTCGATAATAGGTTGGGTTTGCTGAAAAATTTTCATTGAAAAATCCGCAAAGCCGATACCAACCATCAAAACAAGAAGATAGCCGTAATCTTTTAGAGTAATTATTTTGGTTTTATCTCTTCTTAACGATAGATAAAAAATATAAATTGTTAAACCTGTTACCGCAAATCCAATTATCTGCAGGTAAGAAGGGGATTCACCAAAAAATATAATTGATAATATTACCGGGATAAAAAGAGAAATTCTTGAGCTTAATGTAGAAAGGGCAGTTCCGGCAACATCAATTGATTTAGAGAAAGAAAAGAAACTAAAAACAAATACCGCACCCATTATGCCGCCGAATAAAAATGTAAATAACGAATAATCGGAGCCAGGTTCCGAAATAAATAATACAAACCCGATTAAAGCGGCAACAAAATAATTGCTCGAAATCAGCAATATCGAATCACCTTTATTAACACTGCTGTATTTAAGTATTAACGCAATGCTTGTAGAGCAAAATATGGTGAGTAGTAGAGATAACAGAAAAAATCCTGTTGAAAATTATTCTACAAAGATAAAATAAAAAGTCTTGAGAAATATTAGTTTCTCAAGACCTGTAAAAATTATTGTTTTGGAACCGATCTTAAAAACGTTCCAAACTGTTTCGGCTCTTCTAAGCGGCAGGACCAGACTAATTTATTATCATATACGGTAATATCGGGACAGCCGTCGCACATATTTTGATTTCCGAATTCATCAACATCAACAGGTTGGATAAATAGAATTGACTGCATGTGAGCTTTCTTGAATATTCTAAATGGATTCTTCAAAATATAACCGAGATAATTTTTATATGATTTTCTCAACCCTTTATCAAACGCCCAAAGAAAAAATAATGTAGAACGACCGAGTTGTGTGGTTTTTGGAGACGCATAAGAAAGATATGTTCCTTGAGTAAAATGATGAAAACTCATAACTAATTCGAGAAACTTTGGTCCGAAATAACCGAATATTTTTTTGTTGTTGCCGATTCTGTTTGTCAGAAGCCACTTAAATGAATCGGGCTGTTCTGTTCCATTTAAGTAGGCGGCAGGTGAAAACTCCGGAAATTTTTCTCTTACTATCTTAACCATATCCGTAGATTTTATATCAACTCTTCTATTTGTTTCCGAGTGATACATAATTGATTGCCAGTCAACCTTTTGTCCTCCGGCATACCAATCAAACGGCATTTCCGGTACAACATATCGGAAAGCAATGAATACCATTGTGTGGACAATATCAATATGCTTATGAGCCCACTCAATCATTCCCGGTATATATTGCAGTGTATCTTCATAAACTGTTGAGTTAAACGAGCATGCAATTCCCCCTTCATCTGCAAGCATTTGTGCATATTGCAAACGAAGCTCGTTAAGTTCTAATTCGTTTTTCCCTTTCCATTCACCCGGTCTTCCTTGTTTGCTGTCAACATGAAAAGTAAAACCATATACTCCGGCTAATTTCAATTCATGTAAAAATTCTTTTGTTAATGCTTTGCCGTTGGTATTTATAATCGGTTTTATACCGCGCGATTTTATTTCTGCAACTAATTCAACAATTTGCGGATAAAGAAGAGGGTCACCCCCGGCAATTGAGATACAATCGGATTTTCTTAATCGCTGAAATACATCAAGTTCGTGTTTAATTTCCTCGAAAGGTTTGTGTGAATCTTTTACATTGTCACGGTAACAACCATCACATGCAAGATTACAAACCGCTGTTGGTTCCAGCCATGAGATAGCATTATCGGGAAGCGTCCAGGGGAGCCGATATAACTCCTTGTGATCAATTACTGTTTCCATGTTAACCTCTAAGTCTATTTAATGTATCTGATCTATATTGAAAATAAATGAAGTCTCAATGAAAACAAGGGACATAAAAATATATTGCGTCTTTTATCGTAATTAAATATTATAAATGTAATCTTACAAACAAACACAATTTTATTCAATAATGGAGGATTTTTCAAATCAATTAAAAAGTATATTAACCGACAAAAAGAGATAAGGTCTTTAATTTTTATCCATATTTATCAAAAATATATAACAGGAGAATTTACAATGAAGCCTTTACCACTTGATATTTTTCTGCAAGCAGCAAATGATTTGGAATTGAGTAAGTATAAATTCCTTGCTGCAATTAAAGATGCCGGCAAATTTCTTCATAAGAATCGGCTTTATCCTGATTTAGCGGAATTGATAAATATCTACTCATTATTAAACGATTTAATTAACAAAAAAGCTGCGTTAATAGATCAGCTTCCCGCAAAGTTATCGGGGTTTGATTTGAAAAATAAAAAAGCCATATATGAAAAAGAGGAATTGCCAGAAGACAAAAGCAAAATTGTTTTTGATTTTATTAACTGGACAATGCCAAGGATAAAAGAAGTAATTGACGAAGGGAAAGCAATATTTGATTTTATTGATAAGAATATGAAAGTAAAAGAAATTGGAATACTTCCGATCTACAAAAAAGAAGGATATTTTATAATTCCAGATAACGAAGAAAACACACTTTTAATTTATCGTTATGAAATGACATTATTACCCGCCGAGGATGAACAATATCATACATTAAAAACCAAACTTATTGAAGCAATTGAATCATGTGATACAAATGAAGTAAAACCGGAAGATATAAAGATTGATTTAATAAAAAGATTTCCTGAGTTACCCAATCCGGCTGTATATAATATTTATATTGATATTGCTTTTCCTTTTATCGAAACCGTGCTTCCGATTGCAAAAAGAAAATTGATTAGAGAGCTGGCAGCTTGATGGTTATAAAATAATTATAGTTTCCCGGCTTTGTAGAGCATTTGTGTTTCCAGCCGCCGAAGTTGTCTTTCGATTATTAAGTCGGCGAGATCATCGGAAACATTTTTAGAAGTGTTTAATATTTGTGCTACTTTGCTTTCGTTTACATCAATTCTGTAAAGTGTGTTGAGAAATCTTTCTTGGTTTTTAATCATTAACTCCGTTATTCGTTTTGACAAAAACTCTTTAATGATTTTCAATTCTTCGGAATAGTCTTTTTTAACCGGAAGATTTTCTTTATCAATCGAAAAATCTTTGTACAACTTTTCGATAAGCGGCTGTATGATTTCTTTGTCATTCATAAGTATTCTTTGCGCCTTGGCGTCTCAGCGGTTGTTTTTCATTGATTCACTGCAAAGGCGCTAAGACGCAAAGGAAATCTAATACTGATACTTAAACCACTTCACAACTTCACTCCAGCTTGGTTTTTTACCTGTTCGTAAAATTCCAACACGATAAATTTTTCCGGCAAGCATAAAGATTCCAAAGAATGTTGCAATATTAATTACAACTGCTGCCAACAATTGCCACAACGGAACTTCAACCAAAGTCATTCTTGCAGGCATAACAATTATTGACGAGAACGGTACGAAAGATGAAATCTTTATCAAAGCACTATCAGGATTATTTTGAGAAGTTATAGCAATAAAAAACGGAATCATAATCAACATCATAATAGGCCAAATACCGGATTGTGCATCTTGATCGTTATCAAAAATTGCACCGACGGTTGCAAACAATCCGAGGAATGTAAGTAAACCGATAAAATAATTAATTAAGAAGTAACCGATCATTCCCATGCTTATTTTTAAATTGAAATCTTGAGGAAGCGTAAAAACAGAAGTTGTTATAACAACAATCACAGGCAGCAGCCAAATAAACATTTGTATTACTCCCGTAATGCCGGTGCCTAAGATTTTCCCGGTCATCAAATCTTTGCTTGAGCAAGATGAAAGAAGAACCTCAACAATTTTTGAGGTTTTCTCTTCGAGAACTGCACGCATCATCATTGTTCCGAGAAATATCAAACTGAAATAGAGAAGAAATGTAAATAAGAATGCGGCGATTAAATTACCGACTCCTTCTTCTTCGGCATCTTTATCGGTTGAGACTCTAAAAGTGTTAAAGCCCACACGCATTCCCGCAAATTCAATTTCTTCTTGAGAGAAATTTTTATCTTCGAAATAAGTTTCAACAAGTGCGTTGTTTATCATGTCCCGCAGTTTATCAAATACGGTCCTGTTATTGGGATTCTTTGAGTAATATTCGACATCTTTATTTTCAAGGGCACTGTTGGGTACAAAAATTATTGCGGTTAATTTATCACTTAATAAGTCTGCTCTTTTCTCTTCTAAAAAACTTTGCAATTGATCTTTATCTTTTTGAGAGTATCCTACTTTGTAGTATCCGTTTTGGATGAAAGTTCTTTCTTGAAAGACTTTTTGAATGTTGTTTAACACTTCTTCGTTTTCACTGACAAGCTCAATAATTGTTCCTTCATCACTTTCTTGAGTTAATAAGAAAGTTTGGAACCCGAGAATACCAAACATAAAAATCGGAAGAAGCAGCGTCATCAATACAAAAGTTTTTGAAAGAAGTTTATCTTTTAACTCTCGTTTAATTACGGTGATGGTTTTATCTAGACTAAACATTTGCCACCCCCGCGGTTAATTGTTCGCCTTCAACTTTTCCGGCAAGTGAAATGAAAATTTCGTGAAGTGAAATATCGTTTGCATCGAATCTTTTTACTTTTACTTTGTTGTCTACCAGCAGCTTTAATAACTCTTGTGTTTTTGATGCATCTTTAATTCTTATTCCGGTTGTATTACCGAAATCTTCAATCTTATCTACCAACGGATGTGAATTTAAAAATGAAATATCACCCTCATAATTTAGGCTGATGTTCTCCTGTGAATATTTCGATTTAATTTCAGTCAGCTTTCCTTTCAAAATAATTTTTCCGTGATCAATCATTGTTATGTGGTCACACATTCTTTCCGCAAAATCCATTAAGTGCGTAGAAAAGATTATTACTTTACCTTGTTTCTTTAAGTCGAGTATAATTTCTTTTAACAAGTTTGTGTTGATCGGATCAAGTCCGGAGAAAGGTTCATCCAAAATTATAAACTCGGGATCGTGTAGAATAGTAGAAATAAATTGTACTTTCTGTTGATTACCTTTTGAAAGGTCTTCGATCTTAGAATTTTTTCTATCCAGCAATTCAAAACGTTCTAAATATTCTTCAGCTTTTTTATGAATATCTTTTCCTTTCTTTCCTTTGAGTTCGGCAAAGTAAAGAAGTATATCCATCACTTTTGATTTTTTGTAAAGCCCGCGTTCTTCGGGCAAGTAACCGACATTATCTTTGAACGTATGATCAACTTTATTACCCCTTAGCAGAACTTCACCGCTGTCGGGAATGTAAATATTCATCATCATTCTTATTGTTGTGGTTTTACCGGCGCCGTTTCTCCCTATAAGTCCGAATATACTTCCTTCCGGCACTTCAAACGAGGCATTATCAACCGCAACAATCTTATCAAAAGTTTTTGTTAAATTTTTTACTTCGAGTGCGATCATTAATTCCCTCCCGTTCAAATAAGACTTTGTAAAAATATAAGTTTGAATCGTGTATTCAAACTATTTCTTTGAATTTTCCATATTTAAGACGAAATAAAAACAATAGAGTTCGGGTTTAAGCTTCTCAGATATATTT
>DSBF01000237.1 GCA_011049495.1 Ignavibacteria bacterium | reverse complement strand
TTTTGGTTAAAGACCGGTGAGAAAAACCATTCTATTAAATTATTTTCATTATCTAAAACCGCTAAAATATATGGAGAATTTTGAGAGATAAGTTCTTCGTTGATAATAGTGTTTTGTGTTTTAATTTTACTCTTGAGATCAATTAATTGTTGTGTTATTGCTTTCTGCTTTTCTGCAAAATCACTATTAATAAAATTTTCTATTGTCTCAAGCTTTTCATTAAGTATCTCTTCCCAGTTTTCTTCTTTGTCTCTTAGGATTAATGGATTAATTATACCAATTAGTAGTATAGTTAATACAATTAATCCAATTGTATAGAAAACTATTTTGCTGTTTACAAAGTTGATACTTACCTCATTAGTTAATCGATATTTGTGAAATATAAAATTTAGAATCTGAAGACTGCAATGAAATGAAAATCTTGTGAGAGCCTCTTAAACCATTTTTCAAATAAATGTATTCACCCCATCCGAATGGTGAATCCGTATTAATCGATTTACTTGCAAAACTAAATTTGATAGGTTTATAAGCTTCAAAATAATCTTTTAACAGATTGTAAATCTGCGAATAACTGAAATACCCTGTTAAGTCAGAAGTAAAACTGAAATATGTTTTGCTGTCAATGTATTGAGCAAGTTGTTCGATATTTCCATTATTAAATGCATCTTCAATACGGATTATTGTTTTTGCAGCATCGGGGGTATCTTGTGCCGGCACAATAGATAGATTTGCTGTAATCAACAGAAAAAATAGAAAGATGTAGTATCGATAAAAATTCATTTCATTGATTAATTTGATGGTATTAAAAAATAGTCAAATGCCAATAAAAAAGCATCCGCCAAATGACGGATGCTTTTCATTAGCAGATAAGAAAAAATCTGTTAATAATTTTTCCTCAATTCTCTGCTTTCACCTGTTGGTATAATTTCGCGCGATCCTCGTTTAAGTTCTCTTTCACCTCTAACTGTTTGATATGCCCAGTCGAAAACCATCATACTTCCTTGAATACTTTTTATTCTGATCTTTGCATAATGGTCATCGGCAGTCCAAATTACATAAGTATGTCCCGGAATTGCTTCAACATATTTTACGTTTTCACCTTCGTACAAAGGAACCCAACCATAAATAGGCGCTTCGGTAATATCATATATATCGTATGTTGCCCCCATATCTTGAATGTCAGCTTCTTCCCAAACATTTATATAATAAGTACCGTAATAATTTTCAAAAAAGAAATCCGTATCCCATGAATCGAAAGGCAGCACTTTATAAGCTGAAAAATCATAGCCGGCTTTATTCGGTGAAGTTAAGTAATCGAATACAGATCTGTTGAATCCTTCTGGACGAGGAGTGTCTTTAACATAATCATAACTTAACTCACTTTCGTTGCCGTCATAATCATAAGCTGCAACTGCATAAAAATATGTTACTCCGTTAACTGCTTCATAATCGATAAAGTAATTGTTCGTTGTGCTTCCGATTAAAGTATATCTTCCTTCATAAGTATAATTATAATAGACATTATAGCCGGCAATATCTCTTTCACGGTTGTGATCCCAACTTATCTCAATCCAATTATCACCGGTTATAGTTACAACGTTTGTCGGTGGTGAGGGTGGAGTATTATCATAAAAATATTCTGCGTCACAAGAAGTTAAAAGTAAACTAATTGGAATTATCATAAAAGCTGTCAATCTTATCATTATTTTTTTCATGGCTTCCTCCTTTTAATTGAATTAAGGCAAAGAGAATGCCAAAACAAATTCATTTAGAAAACGAAAAGATTATTAAATAATTTTATGGAATTGTTCTTTGAAGTGTATAATAGATGTCCACCCATGTATACATGAGTGGACAGTGAGATTATATTTTAATAAACTCTCCCTCATAAAACATTTGACCTCTATTTATAACGGCAACAGATTTACCGGTGAGTAGTCTTTTATCAAACGGAGAATTTTTTGATTTTGATTTGAATTTAGAAACATCAACAGTCCAAACCAAATTCGGATCAAAGATTGTTAGATTTGCTTTTTTCCCGATCTCAATTGAAGGAATTTCCAGACCAAGAATTTTTCGCGGATTAATAGCAAACTTTTCTATTATTTGCTCGAGTGTTAAATGCTTTTTATGATATAGTTCTGTTAATGCAAGTCCGACTTCCGTTTCCAAACCGACTACACCGTCCGGTGCATAAATAAATTCCATCTCTTTTTCTTCAATAGAATGAGGTGCGTGGTCGCTAGCGATGCAATCAATTGTCCCGTCCTTTAACCCGACAATTACAGCTTCAACATCCTTTTGTGAACGAAGCGGCGGGTTCATTTTGTAATTAGTATCATAAGTTTTAAGAGAATCTTCGGTTAAAGTGAAGTGATGTGGTGTTGCCTCAGCAGTAATATTTAGACCTCGTTTTTTAGCCTGTCGCACAAGCTCCACAGATTTTTCAGAAGATATATGAGAAATGTGAATTCTGCCACCGCAATACTCAACCGTAATAATATCGCGTATAACAATCAAGTCTTCCGAAATAGTTGGTTTAGGAGGGAGACCTAATTGAGTAGAAATTTCACTTTCGTTCATTACTCCATCTGTAAATGAAGGTTCTTCACAATGTTCAATAACAGGGATATTATACATTTGACAATATTCAAGAACGCTTCTTAAAATTGATGCGGTTTTAATCGGGGCACCGTCATCTGTAACGGCAACAATTCCGGCTTCAACCATTTCCGCAATTGGAGAAAGAGCTTCTCCTGATCTTTTTAATGTAGCTGCACCAATTACATCCACATTAACTAAATGATTTTTTGCTCTTTCTTTTATAAGATTAACAACTTCCGCTGAATCAATATCCGGAGAAGTATTAGGCATACATGCTACCCCGGTAAAACCGCCTGCTGCTGCGCTATTGCTTCCGGAAATTACGGTTTCTTCATCTTCTCTGCCCGGTTCTCTAAAATGCACATGCATATCATAAAATCCGGGTGCACAAATTTTTCCATCAAGTTCAATAACCTTAGCATCTTTCAATTCTTTAGAATTGGTTATTCCTAAACTTGTAATCATTCCGTCTTCAATAAGAACATCCATCTTTTCATTTAATTTTGATGATGGGTCAATTACTTGTAAGTCTTTCAATAAAATTTTCATTTCTTTCCTTCCGAATTTAGAGTTAGTTCTTTGTTCCGAGTAAATAGAGTACTGCCATTCTAACAGCTACACCGTTAGTAACTTGATCAAGAATAATTTGATACGGACCATCGGCAACTTCGGATGATATTTCAACTCCACGATTTATCGGACCGGGATGAAGAATTACAATGTCTCTATTAAATTTTTCGAGTCGCTCGGAAGTGATACCAAAATAATTATGGTATTCTCGCAAACTTGGAATTGTGCTGCCTGCTTTCCGTTCAAGCTGTATTCTTAATACGTTTAACACATCATTATTTGCAATCGCTTCATCAATGTTATGAATGACTTTAACTCCGGTTGATTCAATACCTTTTGGGATCATTGTTTTAGGACCACATAAAGATACTTCCGCACCCATAGATTTTAATCCATGAATATTCGAAAGAGCAACACGGCTATGAGCAATATTACCAACTATACAAACTTTTAATCCTTCTATTTTTCCAAGTCGTTCTCTGATTGAATACATGTCCAATAATGCTTGTGTTGGATGTTCATGTCTGCCGTCACCGGCATTAATAATATTTGCATTAGATATCCTTGTTAAAAATTGCGGAACACCGGCAGACTCATGTCTTACAATAATCATATCGACTTTCATCGCTTCTATATTTTTTACAGTATCTTTAAATGTCTCTCCTTTGCTAGTACTGCTTCCGGACTTAGAAAAATTTATTGTATCGGCAGAAAGTCTCTTTTGTGCTAACTCGAATGAGATTCTTGTTCGAGTGGAGCTTTCATAAAAGAGATTTACGATTGTTTTGCCTTGCAATGTCGGTACTTTTTTGATGGGTCTTTCTAAAACTTCACGAAAGGTAGTTGCGGTGTCAAGTATTAATTGAATATCTTCTCTTGGCACACCTTGTAATCCTAATAAATGTCTGCTTGATAATGGCATTGTATTCTCTCTTTAAGCTTCTTTAGAAATATCGATTAAATAGACGGCATCTTCACCGTCGGATTCTTTTAATTTTACTTTTATTTCTTCGTTAATAGAAGTTGGAATGTTCTTGCCCACAAAGTCCGCTCTAATAGGAAGTTCTCGGTGCCCGCGATCCACCAACACACAGAATTGAATTGTGTTCGGTCTTCCCAAATCCATCAATGCATCAAGAGCTGCTCTTGCTGTTCTACCGGTATATAAAACATCGTCAATTAAAACGATATCTTTTTCGGAAACGTCGAAGGTTATATCGGTTGTAGAAACTTCAGGTTGTTTTAATCTCATTCGAAAATCATCACGGTATAAAGTTATATCCAATACACCGAGATCAACATCACTTCCGTCAATCTCTTTAATTTTCTCGTGAATTCTTTGAGCGAGAAACTCGCCTCTTGTTCTCATTCCAACAAGAACGATATTTTCTGTTCCTTTATTTCGTTCAATTATTTCATGAGTAAGACGGGTGATGGTACGTTTAAGTCCATCTTCATCAATTATTTTTGCTTTAATGTTCATATAAAAAAAATCCTCATTGACATTACGTCGCTGAGGTCTCCATGTTTGTGTGATATGTATTTTTTATTTCCATTCCTTGCTTATCTCTCCGGATAAAATTAAAGGAAAAACTTGTGCAATAATAAGTAAGAATTAATTCAATGTAAACAGATCAAAAAAAAGGGGTCAACAATGTGACCCCTTAAAACTAATTGATTAGTTGAGAACTTTGAACTCAACTCTTCTGTTAATTGCTCTGCCATCAGCAGTTTTATTATCAGCAATCGGTTGGCTTTCACCGAATGATCTAACTGATAATCTATCAGCAGAAATACCGCGAGCAACTAAATAATCTTTAACTGTCTTAGCTCTGCGTTCACCAAGCTTCATATTATAATCGTCTGAGCCGATGTTGTCTGTATGACCTTGGATTTCAACTCTCATATCAGGATTTTGTAGTAATACCTGAACGGCGTGGAACAATACCGGATATGACTCACTCCTAAGTGTAGCTTTGTTGAAATCAAAATTAACACCAACTAAAATCCATTTTTGATCCATTGGTCTTTCAACAACAACTTCTTTAACAACTTCTTTAGGAATGTGTTTCTTAACTATGTTTTCAATTCTTTCGTAATCGATTTCAGGAACATCTGCGCTGATACCATCATACAGTTGACAATATTTTGAAGGTTCGCCTTTTGAGAAAGTATACATTAAACCAAGATTGAAAGTCATATAAGCATCAGTTGTGGCGCCAAAAATTCCGCCTAAACCTGTGCCATATTGTCCATCTAAAGATGTATTAGGAACTTGATGGATACCTAATTCAGCAGTAAGAGCCCAGGTGCTTGATAAATCAATATCAATACCGAGACCTAAATTTACTTGATAATCTAATAAATCATCAAGGGTTGGATCCGGGGGATTATCATACATTTGATAAACACCTCCTAAACCAGCAAACATATAAGGTGATACTGATTCACATGGAACGAAAGTATAAACAAAATCAATGTTACCGGAAATTAGATTTGTGTTTCCATCTCTACTTAATCCTGCACCCCATGCATAAGAAATGTGATTAAAACGTCCTTGTAATCTTAGTGCAGTGTGCTCACTAAAATTTCTCTGAATGGTTAAAAAACCACCGACACTTTCATTTTGTGGCCATATTCCTGGATTATGTGAAGTCAATCGAGGATATGACACACCAAACCCAAATCCCCAGCTATCTTTAGCAAGCTGAGCAAATGTGTTGCTGGAAAAAGCTAGGAATAATAAAACTGCCATTAATGTAAAAAGTTTTTTCATGGTCACCCCTTTCGGTTATTTAGAATTTGCGTAATTTCTATAATTCGTTAAGTATTATTTAATAAAATATTATAAATAATACAACAATAATAAACATTTTTTTGAGATTATTTGATATATTGTTAAAAATAATCGACAAGTTATATATTGCCAAACGATAAATCAATAGTTATTTTTGATTTTTGTTTTTAGTCACAGTTTTCGGGGTGTAGCGCAGCCCGGTAGCGCGCTTCGTTCGGGACGAAGAGGTCGTAGGTTCAAATCCTATCACCCCGACTATTTATTTCCGAAAACTATCTTTTAATTTATCTTTCTATACGGATTGGAATAAGAAATTTTGTTTCTCAGTTCGTATTCCTTTTTATCTATCTATAAGTAAGTTACAACAAAAAAAAAGCCACCTCAAGTTAAACTTAGAGATGGCTTCGCAATAAAGTAATTTTACTGAAGACAGATTAGAAATTAACACCAATAGAAAATTTAATCGAACGACCTAAAATAGGACGACCATTTCTTGTTGTCGGGTCTCGCGGGTCTCCTTCAGTTAAACCATCGGAATCGGTCAGATTATCGCTGCTCAGATCAAATGAGAGTCCACTTGTTGTAGTAACGTTTATTCCCAGATCAAGTTTTGTAAACGAATCTAATTCATATGAATTGTCTCTATCATTCCATCTTGTTCCAATATATCTGAACGCTCCATACAATGTTGCACTCACACTCTCGCTTACCTTTAACTTATAACTAGGTGCAATACGAAATTGCAGGTCAGGTTGTCTCCAAATTTTATTGCCGACTGTTTCTGGAGCTTTGGGGGCTTCAGTAATTTCACCACTTTGAAATGTACCAACAAGTTTCAATTTAAATCCACTAATACTTAACCCGCCATCAATTTCGGCACCGAAAGTTCTTGTTTTAAGAAGAGCAGCTGCGCGCGCAGCACCAACATCACCATCAAAAACCTCAACTGTGTTAAGGAAGCCGGTAATAAATAAACTTAATATTTCTTGTTCATACTTTACACCAACTTCATACTGATTGAATAAATTTGCGGCGACAGTTCCTTTAGCGGATAAAACGTTACCTCCGGCGTCAGTAATTAATTCACCACTTTCTAAATTATAATTATCACCATCTCGTATCTGATCGAAATGCGGGAATAAGGACCCTTTTGAGCCACGGACAAAAACGCCGAAATCATTTGTAACAGCATAATTTACTGCAGCTGTTGCTGCCCAATCTTCGCCATCCAAGTTGGCAACTTTATCAATTACGCCATCAGGATAAGCACCATGATCTAGAGTAAAATTAAGCCACCAAAATTGATAACGACCTCCAAGGTCTAATCTCAATTTATCAGTTACCTGCCAAGAGTCACCGGCATATATTGCAAAAGCTCTAGCATCTCCTGATTCATTAAGTCCATAGTTCCA
>DSBF01000575.1 GCA_011049495.1 Ignavibacteria bacterium | reverse complement strand
CAAACATTGAAGGTTGCTTGTTTTTAACCTTCAATGTTGCATTAATTGGCTAAAATTAAGTTACCTGAAAGGTCTGAAAACAGTAACCTTTAAGGTAATAACATCTTTGCGTAAGGTGAGTTATTAAGTTAAACTGCTAAGGCGCGGAGACATAAAGTTTTCCTTAACGCCTCTTGCGTCTTTGCCGTGAATATTATGAAACAAAAACTATACTTAGTCTCAACGCCCATAGGGAACAAAAATGATATAACACTTCGTGCGTTAAAAGTTTTACGGGAGTCCGATATAATTGTTTGCGAAGAATTAAAACCGGCTCGCCGACTTTTATCTAATTATGAAATTCAGAAAGAACTAATTCCTTTAAACGAACACAACGAAACCGAATCGGCAAAAGAAGTTATAAAAATAATTAAAGAAGGGAAAAAAGTATCCTTAATCTCTGACGGGGGCACTCCGTTATTTTCCGATCCCGGTCATTATCTTGTTTCTCTTTGCTTAGAAAACAATATAGAAATTATGCCGGTAGTTGGGGCAAATTCATTAATACCTGCTTTAATTGGTTCCGGGTTGGATATAGAAAAATTTTATTATTACGGCTGGCTTTCACCAAATAAAGAAACCCGGCGAAAAGAATTAAATCAACTCAAACTTCAAAAAGAATTGATTGTTATTTTAGATACACCCTATCGGTTAATAAAGCTATTGACCGATGTAGAAATGATTTTCGGGAAGAGGATAACAGTAGTTGTAGCTTATAAACTGACTATGGAAGAAGAAAAATTCTACCGTGGTGAAATTTCTTCAGTTCTTTCTGAAATTAAGAAAAATGGTCTCAAAGGAGAATTTGTACTCTTGATTGATAACCGAAAATAGCATAATTTTTTGGCAAAATTATTGATTAATATTAGCATTAAGTGAACTGATTTCACAAAAATTGAGTTTATTAGTTATAAAAAGAACTGGAGGAAAATATGTTACAGGTTCAAGATGTTGACTTAACCCCGAACCCGCAAGCTTTGAAATTTATACTGAATGAAAAGCTTTTGCAGTATGAAACCCGCAATTTTGCGAAAAAAGAGGATGCTGCAAACGATCCGCTTGCAAAAGGTATTTTCGATTTAGAAGGTGTTGTTTCTGTTTTCTATATGGATAGATTCGTTACAATTGAAAAAGAGCCAAAAGCGAGCTGGGGACAAATTCAAAAACCGTTTGTTGAATTTATTTCCAAATTTGATAAATCACTCATTCCCGCTGAGAAAGAAGTTAAACTTTCGGAAGACGAACAGTCGGATTTATTAAAACAGATAAATTCAATTTTAGATCAACGAGTTAGACCGGCATTAGCCGGAGACGGCGGCGGCTTGGAAGTTACGGGTCTTAATGGAAACACATTAAAAATCAGATACCAGGGTGCATGCGGTACCTGCCCAAGTGCTATCCGCGGTACTTTAGTTGCGATTGAAAATTTATTAAAACGGGAAGTTAATCCTGCTATTGAAGTGGTATCAGATTTGTAATATTAAGGTTGAGCCTTGATCTCAGACATGTTAATCAAGGCTCTGCTAAACAATTAATTGATTTTTACTCTCCCTGCAATCCTAAAAGATAATCTGAAATTGTACCCAAATCTTTCACATCTAAATTTTCATAAGACGGCATTATAATATTTCTAAACTGATTTTTGTATTCGGCAAAACGTGGATCCCGGCTGTAATCTAATGGACTACGAAGATAATTTATTAACTTATCCCTGTTCCAATGTTTTTTAGCATTATAAAGACTTGGACCAAGATTAGGATTTCCTCTTAAATCTTGTCCGTGGCAAGCCAAACATCCGTTCTGCTTAATTAATGCAAGTCCGGGTGCATCTTGTGATCGTTCTTCGTTAAATTCTCCTGTACCATAATTTTGAAAATCGTCATGCCTAATAATTGTATCTTCCTTTAAAATATCCGATAAAATAAATAGAAAAATAAAGGCTGCAAGTACAACGGTAACCCATTTTTGTGCATTAGTCATTCTGTTCCTTTCATTACATTTTTATAAACTGAGATGTAAAATTAATCTTAGCAAAGGAAATATCAAAGTAAATATCAATTTGCTGCTTCTTCAAATGTTTTATCGTAATAATCTTTGTAAGTGATTATAGAATTCAAAATTGCAATAGCAATCTCTTGTTGACCGTTACTGCTTTTCAAATAAGCTTCATCTTCCCGGTTAGTTAAAAACCCGGCTTCAACTAATACACTTGGCATAGATGCACCAACCAATACATAAAACCCTGCTTGCTTAATTCCGCGCGAAGGAATTTTTGTGTGCTTCGTCCAAGTTTGATTTAATATATCCGAAAACTTTTCGGAATATCTCATGTACGAAGAATGTGCCATGCTGACTAATATAAAATTCTCATCCGTCAATGCTTGGTATCTATCCGGATTATCTTCGAAGTGGATTACACTATTTTCAAATTCGGCAATTTGAATTGCCTCTTTTGTTCTGCCGGGACGAAGAAGATAGACTTCAAATCCTCTTGTATCACTTGGTTTTTTCTTTAATGCGTTACAGTGAATAGAGATAAAAAGTTTACCTTTTGCCTCATTGGCAATTTTTCCGCGCTTATATAATTCAACAAATGTATCATCGTTTCTTGTATAAACAACTTTAACATCGGGTAGTTTTTGTTCGATAAGTCTACCAAGCTTTAATGCAATACCAAGATTTACATCTTTCTCACGAACACCGGTTACGCCGATTGCACCTGGGTCTTTACCGCCATGCCCTGCATCAATTACTACAACATCAAACTTCCATTCTTCTTTCTTACTGGTAAAATCTATAACCGGTGTTTCAAACATTTTATTTTGAATAGAAATGAGTATATCGTTGCTCTCTATATCCTGAAATGTTTCGTGGGATGCAAAACCATCTTTCAAGTCAAACTCAAGTTGGATATTCCCGGCAACATTTTTACGAGTTACTTTCTTCACTAAACCGGTTGGTTTTATACTTGCTAAATTTGGGTCAACGGTCGTGCCTGTTAAAAATAAAAACAGAGTGTTGTTCTTTATTGAGCTTCTATATCCTTTTAATTTCTTTTGAGATTTTAACCTGATCATAGTTCCATTGGTTTTCTCATCAATCAACATATCGTAAACATCAAACTTCGAATCAATAACAACAGGCGTTTTATCCTTTGGTTTTGCCGGTGGCGGAGTTACCGGTTTGTCTTCTTTTACCGGTAGACCGGCAATAACAGGGGGGCTTTTCTCCGTTACCTGAATATGTTTTCTGTTATCGTCATAACTAATTTCTTTTCCGTAAGCTATAGATAACAGCTTGGTGGAGTATATCATCGGAATCAAAACATCATCTTTTGCACTCAGAGTTGAAATAGGAATTTGTATAACTTGCTGTGAGTTGTCGCTTTTATTTATCAACACAAAAAATTGGTTTCTTGCGGTGATCTTAAGATTGTATGAACTAAACTTCAATTCAATTTTGGCTGCTTCATTGTTGTAATAATAATTACCGCCTAATGCTAAAGAAATTTCTTTTGCGGAAGCATATGATATGCCCCCTCTTGTTAGATATGAAATGTGTTCGGTTCTGTCATTAATGTTTAATGACATCTTCAACATACGCTGTGCATTTATGTTTGAAGTGATTAACAGTAATATTAGAAAAAGGTTTGCTTTATGTAAGAAAAGTTTTTTCAACTTAACCAATGAATGGAATTATGAATCCTGTTTTCTTTTTATAATCTTGATATTCGCCGGGAAATCTTTTTTGTAATAATTTTTCTTCAAGTTGTGCACGTAAAATAAAAAGAGGTAATTGAATTAAAATTACAATTGGAAGAACTAAAAAACTTGCAAGAGCCAGTCCCGCACCAAAATCACTTAATAACTGGGATATATATTGCGGATGCCTTACAACTTTAAATGGACCGTCAGTTACTAATTTTTGTTTTTTTGTAATTACTACTTCTTGAGAATAATTGTTACCAAGAGTTTTATATGACCAGACTTGAAGCCAGGAAAAGATAATAAACAATAATAAACCGGCTATACGAATAGTGTAATAAGGATCGGATTCTTGTATATCAAAAGTTCCTAATTGAAAGACACCGAGTATCTGTAATATCAATACAAGAGCGGCAATATTTAAAGGTACTTTTTGAAGATAAGTTTTGGGGCGTTCAATAACTTCACTTATTGATGACTTCAGTCCCTTTTTTGCACCGGAGGCATTTGCAGTAACTGTAACGAATAGATTAATACCAACAAGTATATTAATTACGTCCATTTAAGAATCTACTTTAGATGTTTGCCGTAATATATAATATTATTATAAAATATGCTGTTTGAAAAATCAAAATGCACGCTTATGCAAATCATTAGTCAAAGAATTAAATACAGGTAATATTTACCAATTCTTTTGATATAATCAGTTGAGTGTTTGTTTTCTATATTAATAATTGGTTTTTCTCTTAGCATAATTTTTGATTAGAATAAGTGATGTAATTTCTCTATTTTATAAGTAATAAGTAAAGGCGACCAATGAATACCGGTCAGATGTTGATTACTATTGCTGCATTAATGTTGTTGACTCTTGTGATCTTACGTGTAAACAATAACTTCCTCAATACTAATACCGTGTTGATGGAAAATAAATTCAATGTGTTAGCTGTTTCGCTTGCAACTTCAATACTGGAAGAAGCTAAAGGAAAAGCATTTGATCATAATACAGACACTACTGCACTGACTTCAAAAACACAACTCAGTTCTATTGGTCCAGAAAGCGGTGAGGTTTATCCAAATTTTAATGATTTTGATGATTTCCACGGCTTTGTCCATATTGATAGTACCCTTCCTTCGGCTCCTTTTAAAATTGAATGCGAAGTGTTCTATGTAAATCCTTCTAATCCAAATTTAACAACAGGTTCAAAAACTTGGCATAAAAGAATGAATGTTATGGTTACAAGTGATTTTATGGTTGATACTGTAAGACTCTCATCAATTTACAGCTATTTTTATTTTAGGTGATTCAATGGGATTTAGTACTTTAATCGACATACTTGGCTCAACAATAATCGGCGGAATGCTGTTATTAATTCTCTTCCGTATGAACGATGCCGCTGTTGAGAACACCTACGTTTATGGCGGAGAGTTAATTGTTCAGCAAAATCTTGTTGAAGTGGTTACACTTTTAGAATACGATTTTAGAAAAATCGGTTATTGTGCCGATTGGACGAAAATTCCCGATCCGTCTCATGCAATTTTAGCAGCGGATTCAAACGATATTACTTTTCTTACTGATCTTAATTCGGATGGGAATGTTGATACGCTAAGGTATTTTACCGGACCAACGAGTGATCTTACTGGAACAGCTAATCCAAGAGATAGAATGCTGTATCGAGTTGAAAATAATGAAACTCCGAGAGGAGCAAATCTGGGTGTAACTGAATTCAGTATGATTTATTTTGACGCAATTGGTAATGAACTTTCTTTTCCAATTACACACCCAAGTCAGATTTATACTATGCAAATAAATATCACTGTCGAAAACACAGATGCATATGATGAAAATTATTCCTCTGCATTTTGGAGGCAGATAAGATTAGCAGCAAGAAATTTAAAAAATAGGTGATAAGATGGGCGGGAAAGCAACAGTTTTATTAGTACTTGGATTTTCACTGATTTTTCTGGTTGTCGGGTACAACTTCGGAAATCTAACAAATAGATCTGTCGATAATTCAGTAAACTATTACTCAAGAACATCGGCTTATAATATTGCCGGAAGCGGTGCCAATATGGCATTAAACCAAATATTTATTGATCCTTCATGGAACAGCGGTTACTCTAATCTTGCTATCGGGGAAGGAGCGGTTAATGTTAGTGTCTCCTCTAATGGAAGTGAATTAATAGTAACATCTGTTGGAACTTTCTATAACGAAACATCCACAGTTATTGTTAAACTACAAGCAAGTAGTTTCGCCAAATATGCTTGGTACGCAGGCAATATGAGTTCGAAAGAATTTGTAACGGGTGATACAATTTGGGGTCCCCTTCATACAGAATCAAAATTAAATATTGGCGGAAGCCCGGTGTTTTGGGGAAAAGTTACAGCGCTTAGAGGTATGAATCCATCAGAAAAAAATTTGGAGAAAAACGGTTATTACCCGGAATTTCACGGTGGATATGAATCCGGTGTGAGTGTTGAAATTCCTACTCACTATCAATTCACCGATCAAAAAGATGCGGCAATAGACGGGGTGGCAAGTGGAGGTGCATCTTATTTTACCGGAACTGATGTTTGGTTGACATTTAATGCTGACGGAACCGTAACATACAGAACCGGGACAGGTAGTGACAGTTCAGCATACAGCACACCTATAACACAATCACTTTCTACTTTTGCTCCGAATAATATAATCTATGTTGGATTTGGTAATGTTTATACATCAGGAACATTAAAAGGTAATATTACAATTGCCGCCGGCGAATCTTCCGGTTTGGGGCATGGGAACGTTTATCTTGTGGATGATTTAGTTTACACCCAACCTCCGATGATTTGGGATCCTTCAATTAATAATTATGTTGTTAACGAAGCATGTACGGATATGCTCGGAATATTAGCAAGTAATGATGTAAAAATTGCCAATACTACTGCCAACGTACAAGATAAGGATATTAATCTTCATGCTGCAATTTTTGCCGCTCAAGGCGGGTTTGCAATGGAGGATAAAACAATTCCACCGAGCGGTACATTAAAACTACTTGGAAGTGCGGTAGCCGCTAAAGAAGAAGTTGTTGCGCTTACAGATAACTTTGGAAATATTACCAACGGATATAAAAGGCATGTTGTTTATGATGAAAGAATGTTGACAGCAGTTCCCCCCCTCTTCCCAACTACAGATCAATTTGAAGTTGTCTCATGGTATGAATAATCGAAATCAGAGCTGGCGTCTTAGTTTGATTCATTTGCAAATTGAGGCATATTCTCAATTTTACACACATTGTGTCCCAAATAATTTGATTATTGATTATAAATCACTACTTTTTTAGCACAATATTTGTGTATAATCTTTTGTGTGATTTAGTTATTTTAAATTAGTTTTAGAAGTATTGTAAAGTAGAAAAAAAATAATTTTAACAAGGGATAAATAAAAAAGAAAATGGGTGGTAATTTATTAATAACAGTTGGTGCCTTAGCTTTACTGAGTATACTGATACTGACGGTTAATAATAATATAATGAACAATCAAGTCTCGTTAACCGAAAGCGAAATTGTTATTACAGGTGTTTCGCTTGCTCAATCGCTTATTGATGAAATTAAGACAAAAGCCTTTGACCAAGTTGAAATTACGGGAACAATAAATTCTCCGAATGATTTAACTT
>DSBF01000069.1 GCA_011049495.1 Ignavibacteria bacterium | reverse complement strand
GTCGTTCTTCGGTTCGAATGGTGATTTTGTATCTTTTGCAAGTGTGATTAAATAAATACCGCTCATATCTTGATAAGCATGATTCCATTCAGTCCAGCTATATGTAGGTCTAAAATCTCTTTGTGAAACGAAATAAATATATTTTCCGTCTTCCGAGAAAATCGGCGAACCTGAATTATACCAGTCGTCTGTAATAGAATAACTTTTCTTTTCATCGAGAGAGTAAACCCATATTCTATTCATTTTTCTGTGTTCGGGTAAAGCATAAGTAATCCACTTACTATCGGGTGACCAAGAACCAAATAAACCTCTTCCCGTTTCTCCTTGTGCAACTTCGGTTACTTTTTTAGAATCGATATCGACATAGTAAAGTTTAAGCTCTCTGTCTGAGAATAATATTTTTTTACTATCGGGCGACCAACTCAACTGCCATTTATAAGCACCTTTTTGATTCGTTAATTGAATAGCATCACCGCTTCCGTCCTGCGGAATAATATAAACTTCATCTTCACCTGATTTATCCGAAATATATGCGATGTATTTTCCATCAGGTGACCATTTGGAATTTCTTTCATGAGCACCGGATGAGTTAGTTAAATTTCTCGTAATACCGCTTTCGGCAGGAACAGTAAATACTTCACCTCTTGCTCCAAACAATGCGCGCTTGCCATCCGGTGAAATTTCATAATTACTTACCGATTTGCTTACATCAATTTGTTTGGGTCTGCTGACTGCAAAATCTTCGGCGAATTGAACATCTATTTTTTTACTTACTTCGGAAGCTAAATCAAAGTAATAAATGTAACCTGCATATTCATAAACAATTGCATTGTTACCGAGTGAAGGAAACTTGATATCGAAATCGGTGTAGTTAGTAAGTTTTCTTGTTTCGCCGTTTGTTAAATTATAAACGTATAAATTCATTCTTGCATTCTCATCACGATCGGATAAGAAATAAATATTATCTCCATGCCACATCGGAATAATATCTTGTGCCGGAGATTCCGCAATTGTTTTAGTCTCCTTAGTTTCAAAATCATAAATAGAAATATCATCAGCCATACCGCCGCGGTATTTTTTCCATGTTCTGAATTCTCTGAATATTCTATTATATGCTAACTTTTTTCCATCGGGCGAATAAGAAGCAAAACCGCCTCGCGGCAGAGGTAATTGTTTGTGAATACCGCCGTCAATCGGAGCTAAGAAAAGATGTCCCTTGAAATCATTGAATTCATACATTCTTGAACGGAAGAGAATATTTTTATCATCCGGTGTCCATCCCATTACCAAATTATTCGGACCCATTCTATCGGATACATCATCTCTGCCAAGAGTTGCAGAATAAGTTAATCGTTTCGGAATACCACCGGTTGAAGGCATAACATAAACTTCTGTATTGCCGTCATACTGACCGGTAAAAGCAATCCATTTCCCGTCATTAGAAAAGCGCGGGAATAACTCCAAACCGACATGATTAGTTAACTTGCGGGCGATTCCTCCGTTAGTAGATACTGTATAAAGATCTCCTGTATATGTAAATACAACTTGATCATTATGAATGGTTGGAAATCTTAGGAGTCTTCCTTCTTCTTGAGAATAAAAATTTGAGAAGAAGATAAACAGAAGCGTAATTAATAAAATTAATCTCTTCATTGTGTTCCTTATATTTTGTTAATGTTATAGATGTTTTTCAACTGAAAGATGCGGAAGTTCGAACTTAATATTTTTAGAAATTTTATCCGCAGTTGATAATTGTCTTACAAACCAATCATCATCTACATGGTTTTTCTCTGCTATTGCTTTTAAGTACCCGATTTCTAATTGGCTTAGTTCGTTATCGGTAATTGCCACAGATAATGCATCTTCAATAAAACTTCTTGCAAATTCGACGTTTGAAAACTCGGGGGGTTCTTGCGATATGTAATTATTTTCAAGAAGTGTTTCAATTGCTTCTTCACAAAACTCTCTATCAAATCCTAAGGTTTTGCCGACCTTCATTATAAAATCACTTTCATCATCCGAAATTTTTTTATCTTTACTTATTAAGACCAAAAGTCCTTTTAGATAGTTGCTGCGGTCAAAAACGTTTAATTTCATTATATATAAATATTTTTTTGTGAGGTTGACGAAGTTACAAAATTCTTCCGAATTAATTTCGCTTAAATATTTTTTGTACTTCTATTACATAAACAGAACAGAGAAAGTTTCTTGAATATACAGAATAAAAAACCGGTTATCTGTAATTGGTGCGGAAGTTTAGTTGAAATCATTTGGGTTCACGGGCACGGGCAATGTTCTTTTTGTAAAACAAATATTGATGAATGCTGCAAAGGAGAAACCTGCAATAAGGAAATGAATCCGGATGAAAATAAAAGTGAAAATTTGTCTCAAAAAAATCACTATGAAAATAAATGAGACATCTTTTTTTCTTATCACCTTAGTATTCACACTTTAAAAGAATTTTTTCAATGGCATTAATTTTGTCTAATTTCCATCCGAATATTGACAGTACACATGGAATTAATACCCTTTATAACTAACATAATTTTTTATTTTCTTACAGCACTTGTATTCGTGTTAATAGTCTCCTTTATTTTCTTCAAAACTTTTAAAAATAAGCATGAAGAAAAAACAACACAGAATAGAGAGCAGTTACGAAAAATTATAAAGAACCATCATCAATATGCAAGGAAGTATATAAACCTTGAATCCAGGTTGTTAAACCAAACAAAGTACAGCGCTCCAACCTATTCAAATGATGTAAAAAAAATAACGAATAACTCCGAAAAAATTATTCGTGAAAATAAGTCATCGGAGAATAACAGGTATAGCATATTAAATACGGCACAATTACAAAATAAAACAACACTCAAGAACTTTCCGCTTAATTAAAATTCTAAAACAATTTGCACTTTACTCCCCATTAGGATTTTTTCATCAATAGATTTTACCTCTCTTCATTTTACTTACTCACCTAACGCAAAGATGTTATTACCTTAAAGGTTACTGTTTTCAGACCTTTCAGGTAACTTAATTTTAGCCTATTAATGCAACATTGAAGTTTAAAAACAAGCAACCTTCAATGTTTGTGCGTAAGGTGACTTACTTAATAGCTGTGATGATAACATAATTATCAAATACAGAACTGATTTTAAGAGTTATTTGATAAAGAAATATAGACAGCTAGAATTTGAAGATAATTAGGTATAAGTACTTAGTAAAATTAGAAATATTTTTCTTTTACTAAGTATTTGTACGGATTCGGAGAGTATAAAGTTTTGCTATATTAAATCCTTGTAAGTATAGAAATTATAACAATTTAGCGAATATCAAAAAGTTTAATTTCATACATTATAATAAGGAATTTCTATGCAGGCGCACCTAAGGAAAGTAATCGTATCATCTTTTAAGCTTGGTTACTTTTATTCTCTATTCGAAAGTGAAATTGAATCATTATTTGGGAGTGATGCACAAAACCCTAACATGTCTAATTGTACACAGAATTACAAATCTCTCTTCTTATTTGAAGATGATTATAAAAATGTATTCGGTGAATCATTAATTACATTTCCTCAGTTTAGAAATAAGCAGGATGTTTCCGAATACTTGACTGCATTTTTTAATTTGATTAAAGAAAAAATTTCCCTTCATGGTAATGTAAAAATAGAGCTTGCATACTTTGCCGGCGCAGCTTTGGCAGTCGCTTACAACAACCAATCCGCGAATTTTGATAAACAGAAACTCTATGAAATATTTTCTATGCTGCTGTCATTTTGCGGAAAAGAGGAAAGTATGTCAGAAGTTGAAGATTACATCGAGGTTCTATTCTCAGATGATATTTACGAATCTATGATTGCACGCTATAATTTAATCAAGATAATTTTTGGTGAAGATTTAAACCCGGCACAAAAAGAAGTATTTAATCATTTTGATAAAGTTGTTGTTGATAGGTATTAACTAAGCAATTTCTATAATAAAAAAATCTTCATAAGTTCCCCTACATAATCGGGGATAACAAAATGTATTTTGAATTTCTCGTTATCCCCGGTTTATTTAATCAGCATTCTGAACTTGAGTTAGTATGAAAACCTTACAGGTAATTTTATTTATTTTTTTAAGCAATATTTGTTTTACTCAAATAAATATAGAATACTTAAATGAGGAGTCTATTATTACTCCTTAATTACAGAATCACACGTAATTACAAAACCAATGCTTTTAATAAAATAAGGAGGTGCAGTATGAAAAGAAAATTACTATAACGTGAGTTTATATTGGCAAAGAATTTTATGAAAAGGAAAGGAAAAAATGAGAGTTTTAAAAACACAAATCACAATTATTATTTTTTTTGTTTTACAACTTAGTCAAATGAGTTTTGCTCAACCGTTTTTAATTTCAGATTTGGCGGCATTAGATTTTTCCATAGATAGAAGAGCTAGAGTGGTTTATATAGATCACTTGTTTTCGAATGATGTTTTTTCATATAACCTGACTACAAATAAACTTGATACAACCGTATATCCATATTGTCCTCAATTTGCCAACAAGAATTATTGGGCATTCATTCATGAGTATGGATTTATAGACTTTGAAAATGATTCTGTTCTAACATTTGAAAATCTTGAAGATTTCAAAGGTGGTTTATCATTTATGTTTTCGCCAAATGATTTTGGTTTTATCGGTACTTCCGGAGAAGATAATCCTTATTCTGTGAGAGCAAATAGCTACTATTCAATATCCGATAAGAAATTATATAATTCACTATCTGAAAGTATGGGGCTGCGCTGGGAACGTCCAAATCCTTCATGGTCATCTGATACAACTATGATGTTTTGTACTACAAATAGGGATATAATAATTGATGTTAATTTAAAAGCTGGAGAGATAGTTGATACTGTTTTGAAATCTCATGAAATCGTTGCATTCAAATATTTTCCATATGATGATTATCTTCTTTATGTAAACAGCGAATACAACTGGCAGAGAATATGGAAATACAATTTAGATAGTAAAAGAAGTGAAGTTTTTTACGATTTTGATACGGAGAACCCGGAAAGTCATTGTAAGGGTTCTCCATTCGGATTCGAGTCATTACAATGGTCCCCCAATAAAAAGAAAATGGCATTCGTTGGTTTCTTTTATACAATAAGCGCTTCAGGAATATATTGTCATTTTTCTGATTCTAATAAAACATACCTCTATGGAATATGTGATGACTATGGTAAAAAATATAATGTTGAATGGATGGATAACGACACTATTTTTTATTGGAATGCTACAGAAGCCCGTATTTATGGTTATGATTTAAGCTCTCCGATTACGTCTGTTGAAAATGATATTAAATTACCCAAAGCGTATTTATCAATAAATAATTACCCGAACCCTTTTAACCCAAGCACTACGATAACTTATTCACTCCCTCAACTGCCGAATCAATCCCTCGTAAAAATAAGATTATTAGTTTATGACACGCTTGGCAGAGTAATCACAACCCTTGTTAATGAAAAGAAACAAAGCGGTACTTATAGCGTTACCTTTAATGCAGAAGGACTTGCTAGTGGTGTTTATTATTACTCCTTAATTACAGAATCAAACGTAATTACAAAACCAATGATTTTAATTAAATAAGGAGGTGTAGAATGAAAAAGAAATTTATTTGATCTAACTTTCAACAAGACAAAACTTTTGAAAGGAAATGGAAAATGAAAATGTTAAAACTGACTTTTATTTGTTTACTGTTGCTAAACATAACCGGTGTAACTCAGGAGTATGGAGGCTGGCAGGAAATAAGTTCATTAAACCAACCAAGAAGAGGACATACTATAGTTACACTAAAAAACGGAAATATACTTGTATGCGGTAATGGTGCTTTCAACACAAGTAAAACTTGCGAGATATATGACATTGAAGAAAATACATGGAGATACACTGACTCACTAAATGTTGGCAGAGCCTCTTACAAGACTATTATTTTGGATGACGGCAGAGTATTAGCCATTGGTTCATATAACAGTGATAGAAGCTGCGAACTATTTGACCCTTTAACGGAAACATGGAGCATGACCGACTCTATAACAATAGGGAGAGAAACAAGCATATATAGTGTTGTAAAACTGTTGGACGGAAAAGTGATGTTGATTGGTGGATGGGCACATGATTCGCTTGGGGCACCCCTCGTAGAATTAGCTGACTGCGAAATCTATGATCCACAAACCGAAAAATGGAACCCTGCCACACCTATGAATTTTGCCAGAGAGAACGCTTCCGCAGTCCTTCTGCAAAACGGTTCTGTTTTAGTTTCTGGTGGTAGAAGTGAAAATGAAATTATAAATAGTTGTGAAATTTATGACCCTGCCACAGACACATGGCAAATAGTAGCCCCTATGAACGAAAATAGAAACGGGCATGATGCAATTTTACTGAATAACGGAAACGTATTTGTTGCCGGAAGCGCTGTTTCTTTTGGTAAAAAATGCGAAGTTTATGATACGGATAAAAATGAATGGTTTTTAGTTGAGGATATGATCTATTATAGGTCTGACCCCGCAGTATATTATTTCCCATTGTCCGAAAAAGCGTTGATAATTGGAGGTTCTTATTACAACGAAACAGAAAGAGACACATGGGAAATATATGATCTAAAACAGATGAGACCCGTTTACAGCGAACCTTTTCCAATTAAGAAGTTTTTAGCTAAAGAAAACAGTGTTCAACTGCTTGACGGAAGTGTAGCTGTTATCGGCGGATGGGAGTTCCGAATAATTGACGGCGGTATAGTTTTTTTAACTCCGTCGAGGAGATGCTGGATATTCGATTCAATAACTAATATAATGGATGAATTTCAAGATGATTTTACATTTTCTTTAGCCCAAAATTACCCTAACCCTTTTAATCCTTCTACTAGAATAGAATATGAAATAAAGCATGAGACAAAGGTTGAGTTAAAAGTATATAATGTTATTGGAGAGGTGATAGAGGTATTAGAGGATGAAATAAAAAAGTCGGGCAGGTACAGCAAAGACTTTAATGCGGAAGGATTAAGCAGCGGTATTTATTTTTACACATTAAAGACAAACCAATTTAGTGAAACAAAAAAAATGATTTTAATTAAATAGTATCATATGATACTAACTATAATTAAAAGCCAATATAATAATATTAAGGAGTAGTGAAATGAATAAAGTAACCATTTTAACATTGCTATTTATAATAATACTCTCAACTCGTGTTTTGGGGCAGTTAACACTGGTGAGTGAACCCAATATGCATAGTGAATCTGACATTTATAAAGATTCTAATAGCAAAGAATATTCTAAACTAATTGTTTTTCAATTCAAAGAGAAAATGGCTGAAGTCCCTAAAGGGGTTGTTGAAGTAAATAAAAACAGCATTTTAGATTTTTCATTCAAATATCTATTAGGAG
>DSBF01000370.1 GCA_011049495.1 Ignavibacteria bacterium | reverse complement strand
CCTCTTATTGTATTGTTTCCCTTCAATGTCGATTAATTCTTCTAAAGAATAAAATTGAGTGAAGTTTTCCAATTCTTTCTTGCTCACACCTTTTTCGGTTAAGTCTCTAAATTGAAATTCGATTTTACGTTCTTTGAAAAATCTTTCTGCTTTCTGGGTATCTTTACATCTTTTAGTACCAAAAATCTGAATCATTTTTCAACTCCCTTTAACACTTTGTACTTAACCATTCCATCTAACACGTTATATGCGTTGTAACCGTTATCCAAAAGAAATTTAGTTGCAAAAGTTGAACGATTTCCGGTTCTGCAAATTACTGCTATGTTTTTATCCTTATGAATTTCCAACTCGCCAATTCTTTCGGATAATTCTTGTACAGGTATATTAATAACCGATTCAATCTTTCCTAAAGAACTTACTAATTCCTGAGGTGTTCTAACATCAAGAATTACAAGAGATGAATCAGAATTCATATTCTCTATAAATTCTTCAATTGATACCGAAGGAACATTTGGTTTTTGCGCACAAGAAATATTTATCAGACTTAAAAGCGCTACAAAAAATGTATATATTTTCATTTGTCATTCTACTTTCATTTTTAGTTTACCAATATTTTGAATAGCTGCAGAAATTTCATCTCCTACATTAACAGCACCAACTCCCTCAGGAGTTCCGGTAAATATTAAGTCTCCTCTTTCCAGAGTAAATTTCGAAGAAAGATAAACTACAATTTGAACCGGGTTGAATAACATAAAATCTAAAGTAGAAGATTGTTTAACTTCACTATTTACCGAAAGTTCAATTTTTTCATTTCCCTTAAGAAGATAATCTTTTTTCAAAGTTATATCAGAAATTACCGCAGAGGTATCAAAGACTTTTGCTAAAGTCCAAGGATGCCCTTTCTTTTTTAATTCACTTTGAATATCGCGCAAAGTCATATCCAATCCAACTGCATATCCATAAATAGCTTCCTCAGCGCGGGCTTCGTCTGCATTTTTAATATCCTTACCAATTAGCAAAACTAATTCAACTTCGTGGTGCATTTCTCCTGAATCAACCGGTTTAATAATACTCTCACCCGAATAAACTAAAGAAGATGAAGGTTTTAAAAAGATTAACGGAAATTCAGGAATTTCGTTGCCCATTTCTTCTGCATGTTTGGCATAATTTCTTCCAACACAGACTAATTTACCTACTTCAATTTTTTCATCACTGTTTTTAATTTTTAAGGATTTCATTTTATACCCGAATTAAGTTTTTTGCTTTTTCTTTTTTGCAGCCGGGAAAAGAATATTATTAAGTATTAATCTGTACCCGGGAGAATTTTTGTGAAGACTCAAATCCGTTTCGGGGTCCCCTACTGCATGTTGGTAATCTTCGGGATCGTGTCCTCCGTAAAATGTAAAAAATCCTCTTCCGTAATTCCCGTGAATATATTTTACTTGATTTGTCCCTTCGCGTTCACCAAGTATATAAACCGAATTCTTTATCAATTCTTTTCTGAACATAGTTGTTTGTCCCATAAATCCGCGAATTACATTTACATGATTTTGGGTTAACATTGTTGGAACCGGATCATACTTTGCAGAAAACTCGAAAAGAGTAAAATAATCATTCTGCTGGTTGCCGATTTCCATAGGTTGAATATCTATGTTGCTGTATTCATAAATATATGGATTCATTTCCAGTTCAAAATTTTCAAAAGCAAGAGTTTGTGAAAAGTCCAATTTATCCTGAGCATTGGGATCGGGTGGATCACCATCAAACATTCTATCAACAATGTCTACATTTTTTGCTGCAAGAGCTATATCATACGAATCGGTTGCCGAACACATTGCAAAGAGGAACCCGCCGCGCGAAATATAATCTCTAATTTCAAGTGCTACTGCTAATTCCATTTTGCTGACTTTTGCGAAGCCCAATTTTTTTGCTTCATTTTCATAAAGCATTTGCTGTTCAATATACCATTGAGCGTTACTGAAACTTGCATAGAATTTTCCGTATTGACCGGTAAAATCTTCGTGATGAAGATGAAGCCAATCATAATTCTTTAGATCACCTCTTAAAATATCCTGAATCCAAAGTTTATCATAAGGAACTTCTGCATAATCAAGAACAAGCGATACGGCATCGTCCCAAGGTAGAAATCCTTCCGGAACAAATACACCGATACGGGGTGATTTTTCAAGTCTAACAACATCCATATTTTGTTCTTCACTTTGAACATAAGCAAAAATTTCGACAGCCTGAGTACTGGAGATTACTTCAAAAGAGACGCCTTTTAATTTGCATGTAAGAGCTAATTGATCATCGTAATCAAAAAGAAATGATCCGCCGCGATAGTTTAAAAGCCAATCGGCAGTTGCACCTTTATCAAGCGCATTATATGTTACGCCGTAAGCTTTGAGATGGTCGGTTTGTTCAAGGTCCATATTGATCAGCAGTTTATTTTGAGCAAATAAAATTGATCCGCTCAGCAGAAAAATTATTAGCATTCTTTTCATGGGAAAAATCTACCGGGGTTTCTATAAAAATATTATGCAGATTTTCGGTCTGCCTTAATATAAATCGGTTTTGATCCTTTGTTGATTGTATCTTTTGTAATAAGACACTTTTCAATATTATTCATATTCGGTAATTCAAACATTATGTCGAGCAGAACACCTTCAACAATAGAACGGAGTGCCCGTGCTCCGGTTTTACGTTCAATTGCTTTGTCTACTATTAATTCCAACGAACCTTTTTCAAATTCAAGTTCAACACCTTCCATCATAAACAATTTTTTAAACTGTTTAATGATTGCATTCTTAGGTAGTGTTAAAATTTGCTTGAGTGCTTCCTTGTTTAACGAATGAAGAGGAGCAATAATCGGAAGTCTTCCGATCAATTCCGGTATTAATCCATATTTTAATAAATCTTCCGGCTGAATTAACTGAAGTAATTGATCTCTCTCTTCGTTTCGTTCTTCCGAAAAGCCTGTATCAAAACCCATTACATTCTTTTTAACACGCGATGCAATAATCGGGTCTATGCCGTCGAAAGCACCGCCAACAACGAATAATATATTTTTCGTATTAATGTTAATTAAACTTTGTTCGGGATGTTTTCTCCCTCCTCGAGGCGGCACACCTGCAACCGTTCCTTCAAGTATTTTCAATAATGCTTGCTGAACTCCTTCGCCGGAAACGTCTCTTGTAATTGAAGTACTTTCACTCTTTCTCGCTATCTTATCAATCTCATCAATATAGATAATACCTTTCTGAGCTTTTTCTAAATTATAATCGGCAGCTTGCAGCAATCTAACAAGAACCGTTTCAACATCATCACCCACGTAACCGGCTTCTGTTAAAGTTGTTGCATCGGCAATTGCAAAAGGAACATCTAAAATTTTGGCGAGAGTTTGTGCGATTAATGTTTTTCCAACACCGGTTGGACCGATTAATAGAATGTTGCTCTTTTCAATTTCCACATCATCTAATTCAAAAAAGGAAGTACTTGAATTTATTCTTTTATAATGGTTGTAAACTGCAACCGATAAAACTTTCTTCGCCCGTTCTTGACCGATTACATGTTCATCGAGACTGCGTTTTATCATTTCTGGAGTAAGAGCCGTGGCAATTTTTGATTTACTGTTGATTGCAGCTATGTTATTCTTAAGAATATCAACGCTCGTCCTGATGCAAATATCACATATATATACATCCGGTCCGGCAACCATTGATGTTACTTCGTTTCCGTCTCTTCCGCAAAAAGAACATTTTACATTGGGTTGATTTTTAGGATTATTCATATTGGTCTATTTTTATATTGGTTAATATATTCAATTTTTTGTCTTGACTTGTCAAAATATAAGGAGTTGCTGTAATTTTCAAGTATTTTTCTATATTCTGCTAATGCTCCGTCATAATCTTTTAACGCAAAAAACTTGATTTCTCCCAGTAAATATTGCATTTCCGCATTAAACATCTGCAGCGAGCTTTCTTCAATAATTGACGAAAGTGTTTTAATAGCGGCTGTATACTGTTCCTCGGCAATCAATACTTGTGCATACTTAAATGCAGAAAACTCTGAAACGATAGGATTTTTCTTTACTCTAAGTTCATTCAATAATTCCGCGGCACCGGAAAAATTCTTTTTGTAAATCATAAAATCTGCTTTGGAATATTCGGCTAAAGTCAGCGAATCACTTTTTAATATTCTTATTAATGCTAAAAGTTGAAGCGCATCATTTGCATTATCATCCGACAAGTTTTGTGTAACATTTGATAATTTTTCTGAAGCTGATTCGAAATTACCTTCCCAGAAATATACTTTGCCGAGGAGTAAATTTATCTGGCTATTAATATATTCGGGTAATTTTCTATTCTTAGAAACATCTAACAAAAGATTCTCTGCGTAAACAAGGTCTCCCTTTATAGCATTAATTTCAGCAAGGCGTAGTTTAGCTTCATAATGAAACTGTGAAATTCCATTTGTTGAAAGAATATTATTATAAAAGTGAGAAGCTGTATCAAGTTCGTTTAGTTTCTTAAAATAAATTTCAGCAATTCTTAAAACAGATTCGCTCTTAATCTCAATTCCGGGATACTTATTAATTATTTGCTGATATAAATCAATGGCTTTTTTGTAGTCATCAACAAAAACAACTTTGGTTTTGTATATGGGTTTCCAATTTTCAATTACCGAATCTCTTTTACTGTTGAGAGTTTGTTCGAAAGTTCTTGCATAACCTATTTGTGATTGAGGAACTAGCGGAGATTTAGGATATTCTTCTATTACTTTATTAAATGCTTTTGATGCAATATCAAATTTGTTTTGACGAAGCGCCTCTTGAGCAAACCTATAAAGTTCGCTTCCGTTTGATTTTGTTTGTGATTCTAATTTAACAACATATTCAAAAGCTGAGCCGTAATCATTATTTAATTGATGAAGTTGAATTAGCACCCTGTTAATTTCGGTTATATTGTTTGTTTCATTAAAAGATCTTACCGCTGCAATTGTTTCCAACAATGCGTTTGGTCTCGATAGAAAAGAAATCATATTACCGATAACCATTGGTGTTTTGTTTGGATCATTTTTAATAATCTCACAGTATTCAATAGCTGCTTTTTCAAAACTCATTGTCATTGCATAAATTCGAGCAAGATCAAGCGAAAATATGTCGGTGTTATCGGTTAACTCTTTTCCTCTTTTCAGATACTCGATAGCTTTTTTGAAGGCTCTGTTCTCAAGTGCATAATTAACAATTATTCGATACGAAGAGACACTATTGTGAGTTAAGGATAGTCCATCTTCCCATGTTTGAAATGCCTTTAATGTATCTCCCTTTGTGTAATAAGTGCTTCCAAGTATGCCATATAAACCAATATTGTCGGGATTCAATTTTATGTTGCCTGATATAAGATCAATCGCTTCATCATACTCTTTGAGTTGTATATAAATATTATTGAGCGCTTCTAAATAAGAATGATTCCATGGCTGCTGGTTGTATATATTTTTATAAATAGTTTTTGCTTCTTCATATTGACCTGATTGCTCAAAAGATTTTGCAAGCCTGAACATGTTGGAAAGATTTTTTTCTTGAGAGAAAAGAATAATTCCCGATAGAAGAAAAAACGTTACGCTATATTTAAATATTCTCATAATACTTTGGATCAATAATATTTCCGTAATTCAAAATTAGGTTGGGATCAATCTGCTTTTTCAGTTTTGCCATTTGCTTGATAATTTGTTCACCAAACATCATTAATAAATATTCACGTTTTAACTTTCCTATACCATGTTCGGCAGAAATTGTTCCATTTAGCTTAACACCTTCACGACACAATTCAGCATAAATATTTTTAGCAACCGAATATTGTTCTTCATTTTTAGGAAGCATGTTTAAGTGAAGATGTGAATTTCCAAAATGTCCATAGGCAATTTGATTGATGCCTCTCTCTTTTACCTTCTCTTTTGCGAAAAAATAAAATTCACGAAAACTGCTATCAGGAACGGCAATATCGGTACCGACTTTTAATATATTATTCCGCGAAATATATTCATTAACCTTCCATGCAACCGTGTGACGAAATTCTCCGAATTGTTTTCTGTCATTTTCATTATTAGCAAACCAAGCAGTTTGAACATCCCCGTTATGTTTTTCTATTAGTTCAATCCATTTGTTGAAAATCTGTTCTTCGTTTTCTTCTTCGAATTCCTGTTCAAACCAAACTGCTGCTTGTGCTTTACCCGGTATATTAGGAAAATCCTCAACTAAAAACTTCAGCGTGTTTTCGTCAAAATATTCAAGTGCCAAAGCATCAATATTATCAGATAGATTTTCATTTCTATTTTTATATGATTCATTACGAGCATTCTCGATGAAATTAAGACCATCACTTTCATCATTAAAAAATATTACCGATGATAAAATGTTCTTAGGCTTATCTAATAATTTCAATTTGATTTCTGTTATAAAACCCAATGTTCCTTCGGAACCGATAAAAAGATCGATTGCGTCCATATTTTCTTTAATAAAATAACCGGCTGCATGTTTTGTTTTCGGCATTTGATATCGCGGCAGAATAATCTCTATTTGCTTTCCGCTCTTTGATGTCAAACGCAAATTGTTATCTCTTGCAAATAGCTTTCCTCTTTCCAAATAAACTTCTTCGCCATCGGGTAAAATGATTTCAAGAGCAGTAACAAAATTTCGTGTCGGACCATACTTAAATGTTTTTGCTCCCGATGCATTGGTTGACACGGTTCCGCCGATATAACAATCTTTTTCAGTTGGATCGGGGGGATAAAATAATTCTTTTTCCTCAACTAACTTAATAAACTCGCTAAGTAAAACTCCCGGTTGAACGATTGCATATTTTTCTATTTCATTTATTTCGGTTATTCGATTCAACTTATCGGTTGAAATAAGGATTCCGTCATTAGGGACACAACCGCCGGTTAGCCCCGTTCTATTACCGCAAATTGTTACTTTCTGTTTAGAAGTATTTGCCGATTTTAAAATAGAAATAATATCTGCTTTCGTTTCGGGAAAGAATACTTCATCACAATTGCCTTTATAGTTTGAGGCATCAACAAGATAGTTTTGTATTTCTGTTTGATCGGTTTTAATTAACATTGTTTTGAAATAATATCGATTAGAATTTACGAAGGAATTATTTAACAGATTTACCATGGCGTTCCATAATTCCCTGCCATGTTTTTTCATCGAGCTGCTCGGATTCTTCAATTAACATTATCGGAATGTCGTCTTCAATTCTATAACGTCTTCTTGTTGATTTATCTGTTGATACTAAAAAGTTTCCATCAAGAACAAGATCAGCTTTAGTTTCGGGGCAGCATAAAACTTCAAGTAATTCTTTGCTTAACATAAACTATCCTATTTAATTGTTTACAAATTTACCCTAATTCGCATTAAAATGTTACGCCTTTCTTGAACTAAAATTTGGTCACCATTGTTTTATTAACTCACCTTACGCAAAGATGTTATTACCTTAAAAGTTACTGTTTTCAGACCTTTCAGGTAACTTAATTTTAGCCTATTAATGCAACATTGAAGGTTAAAAACAAGCAACCTTCAATGTTT
>DSBF01000459.1 GCA_011049495.1 Ignavibacteria bacterium | reverse complement strand
GTTTGATACTGTGCTCAGAAAATCTTCGCGGCTAATTCTCTACCAGTAACGCTTTCTATTTTGATATACATTTTAGTAATATAAAAGTTCTATTGTTAATAAAATAGTTTTTAATTCAATCCAACATTTTAAAAAAAATAAATCACACGGAACCTCATATAGGACATAAATTTATCCCTATTCAAATTTTATCTAAATCAAAAAACAAATTTAAAGGGTAATAAGTATTAATATTGATTGTTTTTAATTTAGTACGTATTATATAATTGAAAACTCACTACTTGTTTTTTTTGTTTTGTCAAATATTCCTTCTCCTTGTTCCACTCACAATCTTTTCATTCAAAAAAGGAGGTGCAGAATGAAAAAGAAATTTATTTATTGAGTTATTATTAACTGATAATTTTTATAAAGGACAAAATGATAGGAGGTAATAAATATGTTTAAGAAAAAATTTATTTTATTAATATTATTTTGTCTATTATTCCAGCAATGCAATACAACAGAACCGCCAGTAAAAGTAGAAAAAAACCCAAGAACATATGAATGGACAATCGATACTCTTTCCTACCCATCAAGTTTACAGACACGTATGCAAAGTATCTGGGGAAGTTCACCGAAAAACATGTACGTTACCGGTCACTGTGATGACATTAGGGGACAACTATGGCATTATGACGGGAAACAGTGGACATCTATATATAACGCTTTTGGAGTTGCTTATACGCCCTCTGTTGTTTATGGCTTTTCAACAAATGACATATGGGTAGCAGGTGGAAGTTGGGCAGGTACAAGTACCGCGGATTCAGCATTCATAATACATTATGACGGAAGTTCTTGGAACAGAATTAATGCTTACGGGGGAAAATCTATTACAACAATTTGGGGGAAATCACCAGAGGATATTTGGTTTGGTGGATTAAACGGCACATTATTTCACTGGGACGGAGTTACAATTAAACGGGATACATTACCCATTGATATTCCACTGAATGCAGAACCCTTTGATCAGCTATCTATTTATGGAAGAGCAACAGCCGACGAGACATACTTCATGTTTACAGACCTCTCTTCCTTCATTCAAACTCATACTTATCTGTTTGTGCGTAAACAAAACAACTGGAGTGTAATAGATAGTAGTCTGTGGGGTTACTTTAGGAAGAAAGTCTGGGTAAGTGAAAAAGGGAATATATACGAAACCGGAAGCGAAGGATTTTTTAAGTGGAATGGAAGTAGTTGGGATAATATTCTTGGATGGTTCAATGGATCCACATCGGGAATAGAAGCATTATCCGAAAGTGAAAATAATATGTTTATAGTAGGCTGGGATTTCCCTGAAGTGGGTGAAAAAAGGGGTCTAGTCTATCACTACAACGGCGATGATTTTTATCTTTATGAAAACTTAAGACTTGATGACGTTAGTTTTTTGGACGTCTGGTGGAATGGTGAGGAAGTATTTATAGTTGGGTTAACAGGTAAATTTCCGCAGAAATCGATCATATTGCACGGGAAATAAAAATCATAAAGCAAAACAAAAAACTAATTTAGTTTTCAAAGCAGGAAGGAGGGAAAAATGAAAAAGTATTTTTTTTTGATAGCCTTGTTTTCAGTTAGCGTTAGTTCAGTTTATTCACAACATATTCCACCATGCCGTGGTGTAATGCACGGCAGTTCAAGCGAAGGTGCTTGCTGGGGTTATGCAGTAGGAAGAGCATTTGGTAGAAGTTGGGATGATTCGAGATGCCCAATAAATTCGCTAACATTAAACACTGTTCCAACTACTTATTTTGATTATGCCGGCTTTGATATATATGACATCCAAGTCGGGGATATCGTCGGCTGGGGTGGAGGAGTAATGCACGTGGCTTATGTAATCAGTATAAATTCCAGAACAAATGACGGAATTAAACTAGCAGATAGACCTAATTATGGAGGAGATGAAAGATCGAATCTTACTCTAAGTTATTTAATAACTGAAAGAGGCGGAAATCCAGATGTTTATTTTACAAAGAAAAAACTATGGAGTATAGTGGTTCGGAATGATGTAGAGGGAAACAAATATGTAGGAAAAGTTGGAATTTACGGGGGCGGGTACAGCGGGTAATATAATTCACCAAAAACAGCAGACTTACTTAACTGGGAAAGTTATATGGGGGTTGATGCTGTTTTTGATGGAACGCTGTACAATAACTATGTAAGAAGATTTTATAACTGGATTTTAGATGAATTAGTCGATATTTCTTATTCAAAAACTTACAATTTTACAATTGCCGATTACTTATATAGCCATTCATATGATGCAGTTTTCAAAAAACAATTCAATATCACATTTCAGAACAACTTTAGCGGTGGAAAAATTTAAGTAAATAACATAGAATACTCTGCACCCACCCCAAGCTTTCCGGTAGTTCAGGGAAATACAATTACTGGAACAGCTGTTAATCAGGTTGTTAATAGTATCGCATACAGTTTCGATCATTGGAATGACGGAAGTACATCATCTACAAAAAACTTTACACCTGGGAATCACACTACCTACACAGCTTACTTTACCGGCAGACCAGAAAATAGTTATAGAAATTTACACGATATAGGAGCTGTTGGTGAACCAATTGTACTTGATTGGGAGGAACATCCTAATCCAGCTATTACACAATATAAAATTTACCGTCAAGTAAAAGTCAACGGGGTTACCGGGTCCGTGCAGTTAATTGGTACAAGATCTAGAGGAACTACAACTTTCACAGATAATAGATATACCAAGTCAAGAACCTATGACGAGTATTTACTTTTCTACGATGTAAGAGCATATTATTCAACAGAAGGGACTTATTCGAATCCGGATTTTATTGCAATATACGGCGGACCCCCACTTCAAAAAATTAGTGATACAACCTTAGTTGAGCATGTTATTCCGAAAGAGTATTCTTTATCAAATTTTCCCAATCCGTTTAACCCTTCAACCGTAATAGAATATCAATTACCAAAAGCGGGTTTTGTAGAAATAAAAGTATTTGATGCCATAGGCAAAAAAGTAGCAACGTTAGTAAATGAAGAAAAAGAAAGCGGAAGATACCAAGCTCAGTTCGGAAGTAACGACTTACCGAGCGGCATGTATATCTACACAATAAAAGTTAACGATTATTTTGCTTCGAAGAAGATGTTACTTGTCAAATAACGACAAATGTCGTAATAGTAAATAGATTTGAGTATCAAGATGTGATACGCAAGACTTAATGCCAAGAGGTCTCATTTGTTAGTTAACGAATGGAACCTCTTTTTGTATTTTATATCCTTCCAAAACTATTAGAAGGTAGCCAACCGACTTTTCCGTCGGCTAATTTTATTCTAACCCAATCATCAAGTTGATCTTGGATTTCAAACTTCAATCCTTCGTGAATGATAAATGAGTCACTGCTTTCTGGTGTCGGGGAAGCTTTTACATTGACAGAATTAACGAGTATGATCCCGTAATCCGTAGAAGCTTCTCTATCGTAAGCAGAAATAAAAATTAACAAAGTAATAAACAGTATAATGAGACTTGCAATTCCGCCGTAAATACTAAACCGCTGCAGATTTATATTTTGTGAAAGGAAATAAATTCCGATAAAGGCTAACATTAGCAAATAAACTAATAGAAAAATAAACGCCCACCCGGAAACTGTGAAAACGGATACAAAATTATTCCACCAATCAATAATAAATATTTGCGGGACTTCTTTAATATTATCTATTGTTCTGGCGTTTGCAAGTCGTAAATTAAACCTGATATCTTCATCACGGGGTTCTAATTTTAATGCACGTTCGTAATTCAAAATTGCTTCGCCAAGATTCCCTAACTTGAAATATGAATTACCCAAGTTATGGTAAAGAGCCGCGCTTTCGTAACCTTGACCTAAAATTTTATTATAACTTTCAACAGCATCCTGCCATTGTTCATTTATATAAAATTGGTTCCCCTCTTGCATCAACTGTTCAATAGGTTGAGAAATTATTGTTACGTTAAAGAAAACTGTAAACAGAATTAACAATCCAAGCTTCTTCATCATTTTGTCTTTTTTGAATTGAGTTGATGTTCAATTTTAACAATTGTATTTAGTGCTTCATCATACATGCTTTGTTCTGCAGTTAAATTTTGAGATGCAGGTGAGAATCTCGCAAACTCGCATCTTTCATAAATATCTTTTACTTTTTGCTGTAAGTCTTCTGAAATATTGCTTTCCTGTAATTTTATAATCGTTTTATCTAAAGTAAAATCCGATTTTTGAATATCAAGTTTATCTTGGAGATAACCCGTCATTGCTTGCGAAATTTCGGAATAAAATTTTAAGCTCTCACTGCCTGAAATTAATTTTTGCGCAGTCTTTAATTTTTTCTTTGCAAGCTTTTCTGCTTTACGGTATTTAAGTAATTGCGTGTTAGTTGAAAGTTTTTGATTTCTTTTATGAACTCCCAGAAGCACCGATAAAAACAATGCCGGTAAAATTAATCCAATCCAAAACCAGGTTGGAATTAATTGGTTTCCGTTTCTGCTTTTAAACTTAAAATCGGAGACTTTAATAAATCTTATATCTTCGTTAAGTAATCTTATATCCTCTTTAGAAAACCCTCCGGTTGACACAATAGCACCGTCTCCTTTTTCAACTTCGATTTCATATTCCGGCGAAAAAAGTGTTACATATTGTCTTCTAACCGGGTTGAAAAATGAAAACTCCATTGCCGGAATTTTTTTCTTTCCTTGAACTCGAGGAATCACTAAATATTCGAAAGTTTTTGTACCGGAAATTTTATTACTTCTATTTATCGTCAAATTTGATTTCGGTTCATAGACTTCAAATCCCGCAGGAAGTTGTAACTTCGGAAGGTCAAGTAATTGTATATTTCCGGTACCGCTAACGGTAAACTTTAGCGATATTGACTCGTTAGCTTTCAAATATGTTTGACTAATTTCTGAAGTTAAATTGTAATCGCCAACAGCCCCATTAAACGACAAGGGAATATTTGTTTGAGGTAATGGTTCGGAATTAATTTTTATTGTATTTGATTTAGCTGTATAGTCAATAGTTTCAGTTCTTCCGAAAAACGAATCGTTGAAGAAATCATCAAAAAAAGTATTCGATGTTCTTCTTTTTTTTACAACTATAGGAACGTCTAATTCAAAAGGAGTAACATTTAATTCGCCTGCTTTAGACGGAAACAATGCTACTTTTTTAATAACGGCTGTTCTAAACCTTTCACCGTTATACATTTCAATTTCCCAATTGATAGTATTACTAGTAGGAATTTCTTCCTGCCAGAAACCGGTATATGTAGGAAGTTTAGCAATTTGAATTGAAGCAATCTGCAACTTTGAATACAGTTTATAAGTAACCGTAACTTGTTCACCCTGATACACATTTCTCTTATCTGCAGTTGCTATTATGAAAACACTTTTCCGCAGCTCTTCGAGAGAAATTTCTCCATCCTGCGATTGCTGCTGGGGAGTTACATTTCCTTGCACAACTTTTATAGACAACGGATTTGTTTCATATTGATTGCCCGAAAAATTTATCGAAGCTTTACCGATCGTGAATTGTCCGACTTGAGTTGGAATAAGTATAAACGAAAAAGTAATTGAACTTGAAACTTGACCGTTTATAATCTGCATATTAGTCGATTGATTCGGACCGCTTATAACTCGAAATCCGTCAAAGGAAGGTGCTTTAAAACCGCTTACGTTTGAGCTTTGTCCCTCAAATGTAAAATAAACTTGAAATCGTTCGTTTTCACCGACAGTAGTTTTATCTGCCGTTGCTTCAAATTTCTGTGCAAAGGAAACAGAAACAACTAATAAGATCAATAATATGTTTACAAAAAACTTTTTCATTTTGATTACCAATCTTTGGCGGTCTTAACCGGTTTTCCCTTTTGTTTTCTCAACTCTTTTTGAAGATCGGCTTCGTTGTTCTTTAATGCCTGCAAAATTCGTTCGGCTTCTTCTTTAGATATTTGATCTTTCTTTGGCTGCTGCTGTTGTTGTTGATTTTGCGGCTCTTGCTCTTGCTGATTTTGTTGATCTTGCTGTTGATTATTATTGTCTTGATCTTGATTATTATCCTGATTTTGATCCTGCTGCTGTTGATCCTGGTTTTGATCTTGATTCTGGTCTTGTTGATTTTGATCTTGATTCTGCTGCTGATCTTGTTGATTCTTTAATAATTCCAAAGCGTATGACAAATTATACTTTGCTTGAAGATCATCAGGATTTATTTTTAACGCTTCTTTGTATGATTCAATACTCTCTTGCAGCTTTTGGCTTTTTAGAAAAGCATTTCCCCTATTGTAAAATATTTGAGATTTTTGATCTTCACTTTCCGCGAGCGATAATGCATTCTGATAACTTTTTATTGCTTCATCATATCGTTCTTGTTTGTAAAGTGCAGAACCTAAATTATAATGTGCAGAAAATGTTTCGGAATTTTCTTCAATAGCTTTTTTAAAGTTCACTTCCGCATCGGGGAAAATATTTTCTTCATATTTATCAACACCGCTGTTGTTAAGTGAACGTACACTTTGAGCGTAAATAGTTCCACTTAATGCAATTATTAGTATTAGTAAAAAATCTTTTTTCATGTTTTATAATTTCTCCGCTGCTTTTTCATCTAATTTTCTAAACAGTTGAGATTTTTTATTAGAGATAAACAGTTCTGCAAGTAAAAGAATCAAAGCGGGAATTAAAAAATAATAATATCTGTCTTCATAATCAGTAATACGTGTTGTACCAAATTCTGTCGCCTCAAGTTTCGAAAGATCGTTATAAATCGAATTCAGCTCATCGCTTGTAGTTGTACTTCTGTAATATGTCCCGTTACCTAGTTGTGCGATTTCCTGTAGTGTTGCTTCATCAAGTTTTGTGAGAACGACATTACCTTGGTTATCTTTTTTAAAATCAATTTGCATACCGGCAGAATTATAAACCGGGATCGGAGATCCGGTTGGCGAGCCCATACCAATTGTGTAAATTACGACACCTTGCTTAACAGCATTTTCAACCGATTCTTTTAAGTTACCTTCGTGATCTTCGCCGTCTGTGATAATAATAATTGCTTTTTTTGTTTCTTCATCATGTTTGAAAGACTGTAAAGCTAATTCAATTGCGTGGGAAATTGCGGTTCCCTGTTGCGGTACAGTTGAATTATCGACAGCACTTAAAAACAGATCCGCTGCCGAATAGTCTGTTGTAAGAGGAAATTGAACAAACGCTTGTCCTGCAAAAACAATTAAGCCGATTCTGTCCCCACGTAAACGGTTAATTAATTTAGAAATTTCATACTTTGCTTTTTGCAGTCGATTTGGTTTAATGTCTTCAGCCAGCATACTGTTAGAAACATCAAGCAATATATAAACATCTATCCCGGCTTGTTTAACTTCTTCAATTTTTGAACCGACTTGCGGATTTGCTAATGTGAATATCAATAGAACAATACTGAATGAAAGAATACCAAATTTAACAAATGTTTTTACGCGGCTGTAATAAGGCATAAGAATAGAACGCATCTTTGCAGATGCAAATTCTTCTAAAATTTTTCTATTCTTTCTTTGTGTTAACCAGAATATTAAAATCAAAACCGGTATCAAATAAAGAAGATATAAATAAT
>DSBF01000037.1 GCA_011049495.1 Ignavibacteria bacterium | reverse complement strand
CATATTAGCAGGTAAAGTATGATTGCAAAAACAGTATCCTTAGTGGTTTTCTTATTGATTACTAATTTATTATTAGGTCAAGGAATTGGAACCTGGACTAGTTATTCCAGCAAGAAAGAAATTGTCGCGGTCACATCTAAAGATGACAATCAAATCTGGTGTGCTACAACCGGAGGAGCATTCTTATATGAAAACTCTTCTTCGACTTTCCTTCAATTAGGAACTAGCGAGGGACTTTCAAGTCCATTGTTGACAACAGTTGCAATTGACAATATAAATCAAATTTGGTTTGGTACACAACTTGGCGCACAACCGGGTATGATTAACATTTATGATTTTCAGAGCGGCTCAATAAGGAAAATAAACGATATACTTAACTCAAACTTTTCTCAAAAAAATATTAACAAGATAGAAGCTTTTGGAGATACAATGCATGTCTCAACGGCATTTGGTCTTTCACTAATTAATCCGAAAGATTTTTCCTTCTATGATACATTTATAAAATTCGGTGACTTTGATGCAACAATTTCTGTTAGATCAAGTGCAAAGTTTAATAGGTTTTTTGTGATAACAAATAATGGAGTAGCGGTTCAAAGGTCTAATTCTACTAATTTATCTGCTCCAGAATCATGGAACTCATATTTCTTTAATTCAGGTTTCCCGGCAAACAATGCTTACGAGTTTACAAGATTTAATAACGATGTTTTAGCAGCGACAAGTTCAGGTGTTCTTAAGTTTGAAAATAATAATTGGATTCCTTTTGCCTTTAGCGGAATAGATACAAGAAATATATCTGCTTCTCAAACCGAACTCTTTATAGTTTCTTTGGAAACCGGCAGGAATAAAATTCATAAAATATCTTCAGGAAATTCAGAAGTTGTTTTTGAAAATAATGAGAATTATATAATTAACGATATTTATGTTACCTCTACAGGATTAGTATTTGCAGCAACAAATTCAGGTTTACTGAAAATTAGTTCCGGCAATTATGAATTATTAGTCCCTGAAGGTCCGGCGAACAATGCATTTTTGAGTTTAGCAGCTGATAACGACGGTGAATTGTGGGTAGGAACAGGACAAGATGTTTTCGGTATAGGAGTTATGCATTTTAATGGTTCATCATGGAATTTAATAAGCCGCGAGAACAACCCGGAAATTATATCGAATGCTTATCATAAAGTTTTTGCAGGAAGTGACAATACTAAATATTTCTGTAATTGGGGACGAGGATTAACTGTTCTAAAAGATAACATTATAACAAATTATACAGCACAAAATTCGAATATTGCCGGTGTTCCGGCAGATCCTAATTTCTTAGTAATATCTGATGTTAAAACAGATTCCAAAGGAAATATTTGGGTTCTTAATTTACTGTCTGCAGAAAGGAAACCTCTTTCCGTGATAACACCTTCCGGTGATGTTCATGGATTTGAATTTAAAAATCCGGTTGTTACCGAAAGTGATCTTGCTTTCCATTTAGCAATCGATCAATACGATACAAAATGGTTTGCTATTACAGTTGGGAATGTTGGTCTTTACTATTTTAATGAGAACGGTACATTTAATAATCCCAACGATGATAAAATGGGTTGGGTTCGTTCTTCCGATGGTTTAGCCAGCAATGCAATAACTTCCCTTGCTCTGGATCAGCGCGGTGCTTTGTGGGTTGGTACAAACTTGGGTGTTAATATTATTCCCGAACCGTCAACACCGACATCTCGAATTTCTACAGTTTTAGGTTTACGACAGCAAACAATTACAGAAATTAAAGTTGACCCGCTTAATCAAAAATGGGTTGGAACAATGCAAGGACTTTTCCATCTTTCCGAAGACGGGACAGTTGTGATTAATAGCTACAACACGGAAAACAGCCCTCTCCCTTCAAATGAAATTAAGAGCTTAGCAATTGATAAGACAAACGGAATTGTCTATATCGGAACAGACTTTGGATTATCCGCATTAAAAACAACTTCGGTTTCTCCACGAGAAAGTTTTGATGAACTTTTTGTTTATCCCAACCCGGTAATCGTTAACAATAATTTTAATCAGAACATTACCATTGACGGACTAATCGCAAACTCTACAATAAAAGTGTTGACCATTAGCGGAAAGTTGGTTAGAGAAATTGTTACGCCGGGAGGACGAGTTGGATTTTGGGATGCGAAAGATATGGAGGGTAATTTAGTCCCGAGCGGTATATATTTAATCGTTGCTCATGATGAAGATGGTTCAAATGTATCAAAAGCCAAGGTTGCAATTTTAAGAGAATAATTCCACTATGATTGATCTTATAGATATTTCCGTTCAATTTTCCGGTAAGTACTTATTTAACAATGTTAATATCCGTATTAACCCCGGCGATAAATTTGCACTTGTTGGCTCCAACGGTACGGGCAAGTCTACTCTGCTTAAATTAATAAAAGGAATTGAACAACCTGAATCCGGTATTATTCAAAAGCAGAAAGGGATTAATATCGGTTACCTGCCTCAAGACTTTCTCCATTTCAAAGGAAAGATTTTATTCGATGAAGTAAAGTCAACATTTAGTAAAGCAATAAAATTAGATACGGAAGAAAGCGAAATTAATGATTTATTGAAATCTTCAAATGATAATAAAATAAAGCATGATCTCATCCATAGGCTTGGTGATATTCATCATCAAAAAGAAGAAATCGGTTATTATGAAATTGATTCAAAAATTGGTAAAGTTTTAAGCGGACTTGGATTCAAAGAATCTGATTTCAACAGACTAACCGATGAGTTTTCCGGCGGCTGGCAAATGAGGATTGAACTTGCAAAAATTTTACTTGCCGAAAATGATATACTTCTTCTTGACGAACCTACAAATCATCTTGATATTGACTCGCTGCAATGGGTAATAGATTTTCTCCGTAATTATAAAGGTACACTGATATTAATCTCACACGATCAGCATTTTGTAAACAGTGTTACAAATAGAACTATCGAAATATTCAATCAAAAAGTAAATGTCTTCAACGGAAATTATGCAAGGTATCTTGTATTTAAAAAAGAGAGGGACGAGCAGCTTATAAATCAAATTAAGAGTAGAGAACGTGAAGTGAAACAAATGACAAGGTTTATCGAGCGGTTCAGATATAAGAATACAAAAGCAAGACAAGTGCAGAGCAGAATTAAGATGCTCGAAAAGATGGAGACAATCGAAGCACCGGAAAGTGAAAATAAAATTGAAATTCATTTTCCCGAAGCAGAAAGAAGCGGTGCTGTTCCGGTAGAACTCAAAGGTATTTCAAAAATTTACACAAAGGAACCGGTTTTTGAAAATGTAAATTTACAGATACATCGTGGCGATAAAATTGCATTTGTCGGTCCGAACGGTGCGGGTAAAACAACACTCGCAAAAATAATTTCCAATAAATTATCTCCTACTGAAGGCGAAATGCATATTGGCTACAACACTTATATATCATATTATGCACAAGAAGTAACGGAAGATCTTAACCCGGAATATGATCTTATTGATACTTTAAGCGAAGTTACAGACGATTTAACAATCGGAAGAATTCGTACAATCTTAGGCTCGTTTCTTTTTTCCGATGATGATGTTTTTAAAAAAGTAAAAGTTCTTTCGGGCGGCGAGAAAAGCCGTTTGGCACTCGCAAAAATATTAATTCAAAAAGCTAATATGATTATTCTTGACGAGCCAACCAACCATCTTGATTTTGAATCTAAAAAAATATTACAGAATGCATTACTGAAATTTAACGGGACACTGATAATAGTTTCTCACGATATTGATTTTATTCGTCCGGTAGTTAATAAAGTAATTGAAATCAGAAACTCAAGAATAAAAGAATATCCCGGAACAATTGATTACTATTTGGAAAAACTACAAGTTGAGCAAACAACTTCTGCTTCAGAAAGTAAAAACAAGAATCTTAAGAAAGAAGAAAAAAGAAGAGTTGCAGAACTGCGGCAGGAAAAATATAAAGCTACGGTTAATCTGAAAAAAGAGCTCCAAATTATCGAGAAAGAAATTGAAGAATTAGAGAGTGAGAAAATCTCGGTTGAAACCGATTTAGCTGATCCAACATTTTATAACGAAGCCGAACGCATAAAAAAAATAAAGCAAAGATACGACGTTATTCAAAATACGCTTGAAGCAAATTATGAACGATGGACAGAAGTAACTGCAGAAATTGAATCAATAGAAAACGAATATTCCTCTCAACTTTCTAAAAATTCTTGAGCCAGTTTTATACCGCCGAATAAAGGAGCATCATCGCCTAATCTTGTATAATCTATCTTAACAATTTTACCGGGCTCGGGCAGCACGGCTGTATTAAACGCTTTACGAATCTTCGGTAACATGAAATCATTCAATGCTTCAATAACACCTCCGCCAAGCATAATACTATCCAAGTTTAATAATGTAGCTATACTTCCAAGCACCGATCCGATAACCCGGGCAGACCTTGAAAGATATTCTATCACAAGTTTATCTTCTACTTCAACTGCTGCTCTTAAAGATTTACTTTTGATACGCTTCCCCTTCTTAACAATATCACTTAAATAACTTTTCTTCCCTTTTTTAATTTCGTCAACAATTGCATTTACAACGGCAGTACGACTGGCAATGTTTTCAAATGTTAATTTCGATTTCTTTGATGGTTTACCTTTTGGATTGATTCTCATATGACCTATTTCACCGGCATAAAAAGAAGAACCTCTATAAATTTTTCCATCTATGAATAATGCAGCACCGATGCCTGTTCCGATAAAAACTACAAGCATATTTTTTACATTTTCTTTTAATTCAGCTTGCTGTATGCCCAAACCGGCTAGATTAACATCGTTCTCAATCAATATAGGTATATTATAATATTTTGATAAAGTTTCTTTAATGTTATAATCTCTTATACCAAGATTTGGAGCATAACCGATTAATCCAGTATTCGGATTAACTGTCCCCGGAACACCTAAACAAATAGCTTTAATATCCTTTTGAGTAAGTGAATTATTTTCGAGTAATTTATTAATACTATTGTTTATTCCTTCAATAATCGGTTCAATCTCACCGGTAATTTTTGTTGATTCTTTGAAACGATCAATTATTTGATCTTGACCGTTTATCAGCGCAGAGAGAATTTTAGTTCCGCCTAAATCTACTGTAATAAGATTTTTATTTTGCAATTTCACTCCCAATTAAGATTTACAGACCTTGCAAAATATAACTTAATTACCAAATTTATGGAACAATTTATTGTAACATTGCTCATTATTATAAAAATAGAATCTTTTATATCTTTGTAGAATAGAAATTCAAGGGGCGAAAATGTTCATTAATTATGCTGATCTGCCGTCACATCAAAATCTTTTTTTGGATTACCTTTACGAGTTTGAAAATACCGAACGATTTTACAAAATAAATTTTCGGGACACCGGGAAATATTCTGAAGTTTTCGAAAACATTGTATCGCAAGAAAGATATCATCTTGCAGAATTAAAGCAAATTATATTTGAACAGTACAGCGGGAAGCAGCTTTCAAAACAAACTCAAAGAAACATCGAATTATTGGATGAACCGAATACAATTGCGGTTGTAACCGGGCAGCAATTAGGAATTTTTGGTGGTCCGCTCTACACATTTTATAAAATTGTTACTGCAATAAAATTATGTTCACATCTAAAAGAAAAATTTGTCGAATATAAGTTTGTTCCGGTTTTTTGGATGGAGGGTGATGACCACGACTTTGACGAAGTAAGATCATTAAAAATTATTGATAACGGTAATCTTCTTAAAAGTATCAATTATGAAGACGGACTAGATGAAGAAACCAACCGCGGCAGTGTTGCCAATATTAAATTTAACAACAACATCTATGATTTATTTAATGAACTCAGCGAATCTCTTAGAGATACAGATTTCAAAAAAGATTTAATCGATCAATTAAAAAATTATTATCAACCGGGTAGAACTTTTCAAGAAGCTTTCTCCGATTTATTATTTGATTTTTTTGATGATGCCGGCTTGATTATTTTTAATCCCACCAATCCAAAAGTAAAAAAATTGTTAAAACCGGTATTCAAAAAAGAAATTGAAGATTTTAGAGAACACAGTGAGGATGTTGTAAAAACAAGTGCTGAGCTAGAGGAATATTATCATGCTCAAGTAAAAATAAAACCGATCAATATTTTCTTACAAGAAGACGAAAGTCGTTACCTAATTGAGCCTGTTGACGAAGAATTCAGATTAAAAGGGAAAAGAAAAAAATTTTCCAAGGACGATTTACTGATAATGTTGAAAGAGGAACCGGAAAGATTCAGCCCGAATGTTATACTTCGACCGATTTGTCAAGACTTTCTCTTCCCTACCGGTATGTACGTTGCCGGTCCCGGTGAGATTAGTTATTTCGCACAAGTAATTCCGATGTATAAAGAGTTCAACCTTCAGCAGCCAATTGTGTATCCCCGCTCTTCCGTTACTATTCTTGAAACACAGCATAAAAATATTATTGAAAAAAATAATTTAAATATCGCTGATTTCTTCGCGGAAGAAGATACATTAAATGAAAAAATAATTAATCTCCTTTCCGATATTAACATTGAACCGATCTTTGACAAATCTAAAAAAGAGATCAATGAAATTTTTGAACAGTTGAAAAAAGAGCTTGAGGATGTTGATAAAACATTAATAGACCCGGTAGAGAAATCCCGCGAACGTTCCGTTAGTAATTTGGATGTTCAATTTAATAAAGCTAAGGGAGCAAGAGAACGTCAGCACGAAACAGCTTTACGTCAAATCAAAAAAGTACGCAGTGTTGTTTATCCAAATAATAATTTGCAAGAACGTGAATTAAGCTTTATCTACTTTGCGAATAAGTATGGAATAGATATTCTTAAATGGGTTTTCGATCAAATCTTGATTAATAAGTTTGAGCATCAGATCATCGAGTTGTAAATTATTCACTTATTGATTTTAGTTGTGAAAGGAAATGCGGATTTGATATAGCAACACATTCAAAATTATTTATTTCCGCATCGTTAAATATTACCGAAGATAAAATTGAAAAAGCCATCGCAATTCTATGATCATGAAAACTTTCGAACAGTACATAATTATTTTTAATATCACCGCTTATTGAAAACCCATCTGTATATTCATTTACATCTAATCCTAATAATCTATAATTATGACAAAGCGATTTAATTCGGTCGGATTCCTTATGCCGCAATTCTTCGGCGTGTTTAATTTTAAAGGTACCTTCGGCAAATAATCCGGCAACTGATAAAATTGGAATCTCATCAATTATATTGGGAATAAGTTCTTTTTCTATTTCCACATTTATTAATGATGAAGAACGTACAACTATATCGCCAAGTTCTTCACCGGCAATTGTTTTAACGTTTTCGATCTCAATATTACCCCCCATTTTTCGAAGCACTTTTATAATCCCGGTTCTTGTCGGATTTAATGAAACATCTTTGATCAGCAAATCACTATCATTTATTATTAAAGCCAGAACCATAAAGAATGCAGCACTTGAAATATCAGAAGGGACTACATATTCTTTTGCAACAGGATAATTATCTTTAGAAACCGTAATTATTTTTCTATCATTTTGAACTGAGATATCGCAGTTAAGCATTCTTTCCGTATGGTT
>DSBF01000198.1 GCA_011049495.1 Ignavibacteria bacterium | reverse complement strand
ACGAACGACGGTGATTTTGCAAATGCGCTTACACACCCGTCAAAGAAAATAATTCGTGAATATATTGCTGGTCTTGATAAAGAATTAACAAAAGAACATCGTGAAAGATTATTAAAAGGAATCACTCTCGATAAACGAAAAAGTTTATTTAAAAATATTTATTTCCCAAAGAAAAAAAACTATAAAACCGTTGGTGTTGAAGTATTGGAAGGAAGAAATCATTTTGTAAAAAGAATGTTTAACTCATTGGGTTATGAAGTAAAATCGTTAGTGAGAATTAAATTTGGTGAATTTACGATAGATGATTTACCCATTGGTAGATCAAAAAAGTTGTCATATACGGAAATACGGAAGTATTTAGAAAATAAATGAAATTTCTTGCAATCCTCATATTATTATTAAATATCTTATCTGCACAAAATAATATAGGTATAGATTCACTTCAGAATAATACCGGCATCAAAAATAATTTAAGCGAATTGCGAACTGAACTGGATGATATCTTTAATGATCCTAATTTTAGCAATGCATTCTGGGGTGTTTCAATTCAATCATTAAAAACCGGTGAAACTTTCTATAAGTTAAATCCCGATAAACTTTTTAAGCCTGCAAGTTTGATTAAACTGTTTACTTCATCGAATGCTTTGTTGCTTCTTGGCTCAAGATATCAATACCGCACTGAGTTTTTTATTGATGGAAATATTTCAAATGGAATACTAAACGGAAACTTGTTTATTATCGGAAGTGGTGACCCTACCATAATGATCGAAGATACTTTCGAACATTGGTTAGATTCCCTGAATCACAAAGGAATCTTTTCAATAAAAGGAAATATTATAATTGATGATAGGAATTTTAGACAAGATAAATATGGCGCGGGATGGTTAGCCGAATACATGGAAGATTGGTTTGCACCAACAACCGGTGCATTTTGTTTAAACAAAAATGCAATTGAGATAAAAATTGAACCGACAAAAATTCATCAATCGGCACAAATTAGTTTTAATACTGAGTTTATTGAGAATTATGAAGTTATAAATCATGTAATAACATCTACAAAAAATTCAGCGGTAGAGGTTAAAATTAATAGAATCGGGAATAACATTATTGACTTGATAGGCAAAATACCGGTTACTACTGAACCTTATTCTGTTTATATCCCTGTTAATAATGCATCACAATATTTTTTAAACTCATTTTATGAGTTTCTACTTGATGAAGGTGTTGAAATTACCGGGAACGCTGTTAAGTTGGATGAATACGATAAGAATTACGATTTCAATAATACGATTCCGCTGTTTACACATAAATCAGAACAACTAACAAAAATTGTTTCCGAGATAAATAAAAAAAGTGACAATCTTCTAGCCGAGCAATTACTAAAAACTATTGGTTTTGAAATTTATGGGTATGGCAGCACTTCAAACGGAATAAAAGCTGTTAAAGAGCTGAAACAAGGAATGGGAATTAACCCAAATAATTTTATTATGGCTGATGGATCAGGTTTGTCATCTTATAATCTGCTTACTCCCAAACAAGTTGTTAATTTATTAGCTTATATGTACAGAAGCTCGGAATTCGATAGTTTTTACAAATCACTTGCAATAGCCGGATATGACGGAACTTTATTGGATAGAATGAAGGGAACAAAAGCAGAAAATAATTTTAGAGGCAAATCTTCTTTCTTAGAAAATACAAGAGGGTTAGCCGGATATATTAAATCGGCGGATGGTGAACCTTTGGCTTTAGCTTTAATTGTTAATAACTTTTTGGTACCTTCGCAACTTGCAAATTATATTCAAGATAAAGTCTGTAACAGGCTCGCAAATTTTACAAGAAATTAATACCGGAGGAATTTTGGAACAGAATCAACAAACTGATATTAATGTTTTAATGCAGAGAAGGTTGGAGGAATTAAAAGAACTTAGAGAAAAAGGTTTTCAACCGTTTGCTTATTCTTATAATGTAACTAACAAAGCTAAAGAGATAATATCGGGTTACGATAATTACGAAAATAAAGATGTATCTGTTGCCGGAAGGATAATGGCGATACGCAGAATGGGAAAAGCTTCGTTTGCACATATTCAAGATGATAGCGGTAAAATTCAAATCTATTTAAAGAAAGATGAAATCGGTGAAGCTTACGATGCTTTCAAATTACTTGATATCGGTGATATAATCGGCATTGAAGGTTTCGTATTCAAAACAAAAACCGGTGAGATTTCAATTCATGCAAAATCTTTAACACTTCTTACAAAATCTATAAGACCGATTCCAATTGCAAAAGAAACAACCGATGAACAAGGGAACAAAGTAATCCATGATCAATTTACGGATAAAGAACTTCGTTATAGACAGCGATACGTTGATTTAATTGTCAATCCTCATATTAAAGATGTGTTTGTGAAGCGTTCAAAAATAATTACCGAAATGAGAAGGTTCCTTGATGAAAACGGAATGCTTGAAGTTGAAACACCGATTCTTCAACCATTATATGGAGGAGCTTCAGCCAGACCGTTTGTAACACATCATAATACTTTGGATATGGATTTGTTTTTAAGAATTGCCGATGAATTGTATTTAAAGAGATTAGTTGTCGGGGGATTTGAAGGAGTTTATGAAATATCTAAAGATTTTAGAAACGAAGGAATGGATAGAACTCATAATCCTGAATTCACAATGATGGAACTTTATGTCGCTTATAAAGATTATGAATGGATGATGAAATTCGTCGAAGAAATGATAAACAAAATTTGTCTAAATGTTTTTGGTACGGACCAGTTTGAAGTTGAAGGTCACCAAATAAGTTTCAAAGCACCTTGGAAAAGAGTTTCAATGGTTGATGAAATAAAAAATCAAACCGGGATAGACATAATCACCGCCTCCAAAGATCAGTTAAAGAAAGAAATAAAGAAAAGAGGAGGGGAGATTATCGGTAATGAAAATTGGGGAACTCTAATTGATGAATTATTTGAATTAACTGTTCAACCGTTATTAATTCAACCAACATTTTTAATTGATTACCCGGTCGAACTTTCTCCTTTAGCAAAAAAACATAGATCAAAAGAAGGAGTAGTTGAAAGGTTTGAAGGTTTTGTTGTAGGAAGAGAAATTTGTAATGCATTCTCTGAATTAAATGATCCTATCGATCAAAGAGAAAGATTTGAAGAACAGAAAAAGTATCGTGAAGCCGGTGATGAAGAAGCCCATCAAATTGATGAGGATTTTTTACGTGCACTTGAATACGGTATGCCGCCTACTGCCGGTCTTGGTATCGGCATAGACAGACTTGTAATGTTGTTAACTAATCAAACTTCTATTAGAGATGTGTTATTTTTCCCACATATGAGACCTCAAAAATAAAATTGTATGGATAGAAAAGGATTCAACAAAATATTATTTCTTTTAATTGGGCTATTGGTTGGATATCAAATTGGTCAATGGCTGATTCCAACTACTCACCCGATTAAACATAAAGTTAATCAAGTACTTGAATTAACAGAAAAGTATTACATTGAAGCAATTGATCCCGATACACTTTCTGAAATTGCTATTGAAGGAATTCTTTCCAAATTAGATCCGCACACATCATATATCCCAAGAGATATTCAGAAAACTTTTGAAGAGCAGTTGGAAGGTAATTTTGAAGGTATCGGTATCGAGTTTCAAATAATTGAGGATACTATTACCGTAGTTTCTCCTATTGTAGGGACTCCAAGCGATAGATTAGGACTTATGCCGGGTGATAGAATTGTCGAAATTGAAGATACATCTGCCATTGGATTAACCAATATCCAAGTAATAAAAAAATTACGCGGTAGAAGGGGAAGTGTTGCAAGAATTAAAATCTATCGTCCTTCGGAAAAAACTACTATTGATTATGAAATTGAGCGTGATATTATTCCCATAAACTCTGTTGAAATATCTTTAATGCTTCAAGATAGTGTAGGATATGTTAGCTTAACAAGATTTGCAGAAAAAACCGCTGATGAATTATTAAAAGAACTTGAATCACTTGATTCTAAAGGCATGAAATATCTTATTCTCGATTTGCGGAATAATCCCGGCGGTTTATATGATCAGGCTGTAAAAATTGCAGACTATTTTTTGAGCGAGGATAAATTAATCGTATATACAAAAGGAAGAATAAAAGAATTTAATAATGAAAGTAAAGCGTCAAAAAAATATCCTTATGAAAATGTTCCTTTGGTAATTCTCATTAATAGGGGAAGTGCATCTGCGAGCGAGATTGTTGTTGGTGCTGTTCAAGATTGGGATAGGGGGTTAATTGTTGGTGAAACATCCTTTGGTAAAGGACTTGTTCAGCGTCCTTTTTTACTTTCGGATGATTCGGCATTACGGTTAACCATTTCGGAATACTTTACTCCTTCAGGAAGAGCAATACAAAGAGATTATAAGAGTGGTAAAAATTATTATGAAGAAGTTATGATCCGGAAAGAGGAAAATGAAGATAATTTCAATCACCAATCTGAATCCGATTCTCTGAAAGATGAATTTACTACAGCAAAAGGTAGAAAAGTCTATTCGGGTGGCGGTATAACGCCTGATTATAAGATATCAAGCGGAATCCTAACAAAATTTACTGCATCAATTAGAAGTAAGAATCTTTTTTATCAGTTCATACGTAATCAAATTGATACGGAAAAATTAGTTCTTAACGAATCATTAAAACAGAATTTTAGCGAGTTTAGTAGTACGGAATTAATTGATAATCAAAAACTAATAGAGTTCAGAAATTATCTTGTTTCAAAAGAAATTGTGATTGACGATAAGGAATTTGAAAGAGATAGAGAATATATTAAAGTATTATTAAATGCATATCTGGCAAAAGAATATTTCAATAATAATGGCTGGTATTCAATTATGCTTCAGCAGGATGAACAATTTAAGAAAGCTCTCACGCTTTTATCTGATGCAAAATCAATGTTAGAGTAGTGTTGGATTAAAAGAATAATACAAATGAAACTATATAAATTAGATGATGAAAATAAATTATTCCCTTACTTAGAAACTTTCCCCGAAATCGATGATTCGGTATTTATTGCATCCGGTGCAAAGATAATCGGTGATGTTAAAATCGGGAAAAACTCAAGTGTGTGGTATAATACTGTAATTCGTGGTGATGTTCATTATATTCAAATTGGTGAAATGACCAATATCCAGGATAATTCGATGCTTCATGTTACTAATGGTAAATATCCTCTTATTATCGGCAATAAAGTTACAATTGGTCATGCTGTTAAACTACATGGCTGCATTCTCGAAGATCTTTGTTTAATTGGTATAGGTGCAATCATTCTTGATGGAGCTAAGATAGAAACAAATTCTATGGTTGCTGCAGGATCTGTAATTAAACCCGGTTTTGTTGTTCCTTCAGGAAAATTAGTTGGTGGTGTGCCCGGTAAAATCATACGTGATTTAACAACTGAAGAAATAAATGAATTTGAAAACTCTGCAAAAAGGTATCTAAATTACACTCAACTAACAGTCAAATCATTAACAAACAACAAGATTGATTATGAAAATTAAATTTTGGGGTACAAGAGGTTCAATCCCTGTTCCCGGATCAAAAACAATTGAATTCGGCGGTAATACATCTTGTGTGCAGGTTATTAGTGATAATAAATTCATTATTCTCGATGCCGGTACCGGTATAAGAGAATTAGGAAATGATTTAATGCAAAAATACAGTTGTAATGATATCCATCTTTTAGTTACTCATACACATTGGGACCATATCCAAGGCTTACCTTTTTTTAGACCCCTTTATAGTGAAAAATGTAAGTTGAAAATTTACTCCGAAAATAAGTTTGGTTACTCGGTAGCAAAAGTTTTTGAAACACAATGGGACCCCAATTACTTCCCTGTGACTTCTGCAATATTTAATGATAAAGTAGAGTATATAAAAATTAGTGATTTAGAGGCTATGGATATAAACGGGTTCAAAGTTAGTTATATAGAGACTCATCATTCGGCAGGAACTCTTGCATATAAAATAGAAAAGGATGGAAAATCCGTGGTATATATGACAGATAATGAATTAAATTATAATGCAAAAAATAATCTGCCGACACCGGATGAAATATTAAAAAATAATAAAGATCAAATAAAATTTATTCAAAATACCGACGTACTAATTCATGATTCAATGTATCAGATAGAAGATTATGGAGATAAAATCGGTTGGGGACATTCAAATAATTATTCTTCTGCAATTTTTGCTACACTTGGCAATGTAAAGAAATTACTTCTTTTTCATTATGATCCTGACTATACGGATAATAAATTAAAAGATATTGTTCGTGAAACAAAAGTATATATTGATGAGTTAAATAGCCCGGTTCTTTGTGAAGCTGCTTATGATGGAATGGAAATAGATATTTAAGTATGAAGAATCTATTCGTTGAAAATAATTTAAAATATAGAATAAATAAAAAAACCGTTCATTCTATTATTTCTAAATTGAAAAAGGAGTTTCAATTCAAAGTATTATTTCTGGAAATAAACTTTGTCGATTCTAAACAAATTTCTGATATTAATGAATCTTATTTGTCTCACAAAGGAAGTACCGATATAATAACCTTTAATTATTCTAAAGATACTTTTAATTTAGATGGAGAATGTTATATTTGCGTTCCGGATGCAATTGAAAATGCAAAAAAATATAAAATATCTGTCCAAAACGAACTTCTTCGATTAATTATTCACGGAGTACTTCATTTGTTGGGATATGATGACACAAAAGAGCCTGAAAAGAAGAAAATGAAAAAAGAAGAAAATAGACTTGTAAATTTATTTTTCAATAATGATTTGAGGATAATTAGAGAATGACAAATAAAATTGTTGAAGTTCTTGTGAAAATTTTAGATAGTCTGAACAAGAATTATAGTATGGATGAGGTTGGTGCGATATTAAAAAAAGAAAAAATTTATGATAGCAAAACAGTTGGTGTTGCCTTTAGTTTGGTTTTTGATAAAGTATTAACAAATAAATTAAAAGAAATATCGAATCGAAAAGCAGCATCTAAAAAATTTAGAATACTTGACCCTGAGGAAATTGAAATTATCGGGAAAGATAATTACAACTATCTTATACATCTTGTAAACGTCGGGTTAGTCAATAATAATGATTTAGAGATGATACTTGAACAAATTATGATGTATCCGAAAGAAACAATATCTAAAGATGACATAAATTGGATTATATTAATCTCACTAATTGACTTCAATACAGACATTCTTCCGGGGAGCAGAGTACTACTATATTCTTCTGACATAATAAATTAAACGGTAATTGAACATGGCAAAAAATCTCGTTTTAGTTGAATCGCCTTCAAAAGCTAAAACTATTAATAAATATTTAGGCAAAGGATTTACGGTAGAAGCAACTGTCGGACACTTAAAAAATCTACCTAAAACCAAACTTGGTGTTGATATTGAAGATGGTTTCAAACCAAAACTTCTTAATATGCGCGGTAAAGGAGATTTGATTAAGAAAATTAAATCGCTTGCCGCAAAATCCGATAAAGTATTTATTGCAACTGACCCTGACCGGGAAGGTGAAGCAATAGCACAAGATATTCTTGATATCATTGACGGTAATAATAATGAAGATGTTTATAGAGTTCTATTT
>DSBF01000545.1 GCA_011049495.1 Ignavibacteria bacterium | reverse complement strand
CCGATAATATCACAGGCGCAGCCAGAAGTCGGTAGCCTGTGCAAGGAGCAGGCTTGAAAGGGGTCAGGTCTTGATTCATCCAGCACTCAGCTCTTCTGAGTTGAGTGCTGGAACCTGACCCCTACTCAAGGAGAATAAATGAAAACAAAAATCGTTCTGATCCTGATGTTTGTCTGTTGTGTGTTTTTCACTTTGATCAGCCTCTTGGCAAGCCCTGTGCATAACGAATACGGCATGGAGAACCCTCCGGTGAATGAGAACGGCCTTCTCGTGATCCGCTTATTTTCCATCCTGGTGCTCCTCAACGCCGGGGCGGCAGCTCTGCTTCCGGGGAAAAAGATCACCCTGCTGCGCCTGTTGATCTACACCCTGGGCCTTGTGTCCCTGGGACACTTGATTTTTATGGGGTCAGGTTCACCGCACTCAAATAATGATGAGTGTCCCCATGTGAGTTAATGATGAATAAGAGATACTAATCTGATTTTATCGTGAGGAAATAAATTTGAGTGCGGGACGACTCCGGATGTCGTCGCTTGATATAATGGAAAGATTTAACCCCTCTACGAGGAGAAAGGAAGTCGATGAAAGAAAGTTTTATCAGAGGATTGTTTATCAAGGATCTGGAAAAGCATGCTGACCATCGCGGCTGTCTCATGGAGACGTTCCGGATTGATGAGTTGGCTGAAGATGTGCGTCCTGCGATGAGCTATGTGACCTTTACAAAATTCGGATATTACAGAGGCCCTCATGTGCATTATAAACGGGTTGAACTCTTTGCCTTTCCGGGACCGGGAACTCATCGTATCATTGTCTGGGACGGCCGTGAGGAAAGCCCGACCTATCATCAGAAAGAGATCATCATCGCAGGAGAGGATAATCCAAAGCTTCTTGTTATCTATCCCGGCCTGGTCCATGTGGTTGAAGCCATTGACCCTGATAAAGAGTCCCTGCTTATTAACCATCCGACCACTCTTTTCAAAGGATGGGGCCGCAAAGAAGATTTCACCGATGAGGTGAAATATGAAGATGATGAAAGTTTTTATTGGAGAGAGTTTGTTGAGATGAGGGAGAACCATTGAGGAAGCATATATTAGTTATATCTCAGCTGTTTTACCCTGAAAATTTCCGTATCAATGATATTTGTTCTGAGTGGGTAAAAAGGGGGTATAAGGTTACTGTGATAACGGGGATCCCAAATTATCCCCAGGGTAAGTTTTATCCAGGATATGGTTATTTTAAAAAAAGACATGAATATTATAAAGGGATAGAAATTATCAGGCTCCCTTTGATATCGAGAGGAAAGACAAGAGTTCAGCTTGTTTTAAACTACTTTTCCTTTGTTATATCCGGTTTTTTTTGGGCTCATTTTACTACATTAAAAGCTGATTCAGTTTTTATTTTTGAAGTATCCCCTATGACCCAAGCTTTGCCAGGCGTATGGTTCGCGAAAAGGCGCAATATTATATGTCAAATTTATGTTCAAGATCTTTGGCCTGAAAATGTTGAAATAATTACTGGGATTAAAAGTAGAAGAATCATTACTCCAATTGTGAAAATGGTTCAATACATTTATAATAATTGTAAAAACATTTTTGTAACTTCAAAAGGGTTTGTTTTGGCAATAGAAAGTAGAGGAGTTCCAAAAGATAAAATTCAGTATTGGCCCCAGTATGCCGAGGATTATTACAAACCATTGATGAAAAATACAGTGGATATTTCAGCAATAACTAGAGATGAAAAACTCAATATTCTATTTGCAGGAAATATCGGTGAGGCCCAGGGACTAGGGATATTGCCAGAAGCTGCTCTAGTGTTAAAAAAGGAGGGACTTCCCATCCGATTTAATATAATCGGCGATGGGAGATTTAAAGTCAGACTGGTAGAGTTAATCAGAAAATATAAAGTTGATGAGTATTTTAACTTTATTCCAAGACAGCCTGCAAAAATAATTCCTGAGTATATGGCTGCCGCGGATGTCGCTCTAATCACTTTGAAAAAGAGCCCTATTTTTTCAATGCAAATTCCGGCTAAAACACAATCATATCTTGCATGCGGGAAACCGATACTTTTATCAGCAGACGGTGAAGTAAAAGATATTATCGAAGAAGCAAAAGCTGGATTTACTTCTCCTGCCGAAGATGTGCCTCAGTTTGTTAAAGCCATTAAGAAATTTATTGCACTTTCGGTAGTTGAGTTAAAACTAATGGGAGAAAATGCATTTACATATTATCAAGAATACTTCAACAAAGAAAGACTTCTTGATGAAATGGACAAGTATTTAGGTCAATAATATTTGATTAAGGAGGTAAAATGTTCAGGGGAAACACTCTTCTTATTACCGGCGGGACCGGTTCTTTTGGGCACGCTGTCATGAAAAGGTTTTTACATACTCCGGTCAAAGAGATTCGGATCTTTTCGAGAGATGAAAAAAAACAAGAAGACATGCGGAAAGAATACAAAAATGATAAGTTGAAGTTTTATATCGGTGATGTGAGAGATATTCAAAGTGTACGAAATGTTATGAACGGAGTTGATTATATCTTCCACGCAGCGGCATTGAAGCAAGTCCCCTCATGTGAGTTTTTCCCTTTGGAAGCTGTGAAGACGAATGTGTTGGGAACAGATAATGTTTTGACGGCTGCCATTGAATATGGAGTTAAGAAAGTCATCTGCTTATCAACGGATAAAGCTGCTTATCCCATTAATGCCATGGGGATATCTAAGGCCATGATGGAAAAAGTATTTATGGCAAAATCAAAAACAGTCGATCCGGAAAAGACATTGATATGCGGGACGCGTTATGGGAATGTCATGGCTTCCAGAGGCTCTGTCATTCCTCTTTTTGTTGAACAAATAAAATCCGGACAACCATTGACAGTGACTAACCCGGAGATGACTAGGTTTCTGATGAGCCTGGAAGAGGCGGTTGAGCTCGTTGTCTTTGCCTTCAAACATGCACAAGCAGGAGATCTTATGGTTCAAAAAGCTCCGGCATCTACAATCGCTGATCTGGCTCAGGCCATAAAGGAGCTTTTTAAAGCTGATAATGAAATAAAGGTTATCGGCACCAGACATGGAGAGAAGCTCTATGAGACTTTACTGACAAAAGAAGAGTATTTAACGGCAAAAGATATGGGTAATTACTTTCAAGTCTCTGCTGATAAAAGAGGCTTAAACTATGATAAATACTTCGTTGAAGGAGATGAAAAGCTTTCTACAGAACATGAGTATACTTCACATAATACACAAAGGTTGGATGTGGAGGCAGTAAAAGAAAAGTTAATGGAGTTGGATTATATAAAACTTGAAATTGAAGGATGGGTATAATGAAAAGAGCATTAGTAACAGGGGGGGCTGGTTTTATTGGATCAAATGTTGTTGATTACCTAATAAAGAAGAGGATCAAAGTTCGGGTATATGATAATTTGTCATCAGGATATTTGAAAAACATTGAAGATAAAGATATTGAGTTTATACATGATGATATCCTTAACCAGGATGCTCTTTTTAAAGCATGCAAAGGAATTGATGCTGTATTTCATTTGGCAGCCTCTGTAGGGAGACAAAGATCAATTGATCACCCTCAGCTCGACTCTGAAGTAAATATACTCGGAACTATCAATTTGCTTGAAGGCATGAGAAAGCATTCAGTAAGAAAAATTATTTATTCATCCTCTGCAGCGATTTTTGGTGAGTTAGCAACAGATACTATAAGAGAGGATCATCCTCAAAACGCTGATTCTCCATATGGAGTTAGCAAGCTCGCCGCTGAAAAAATGATAATGACTTATGGGAACGTTTATGGTATTATTGGAATCTGTTTAAGATATTTTAATATTTACGGAGTTAACCAGAGATATGATGTATATGGAAATGTAATTCCCATTTTTGCGCATAAAATATTTAATAATGAACCATTAACTATCTACGGGGATGGAGAACAGACAAGAGATTTTGTTAATGTAAAAGATGTTGCTGTAGCGAACTACATATCTGCTATCAAATGCAGTAAGACAGCGTTATTTAATCTTGGAAGTGGATCTAGTATATCTATTAATAATCTAGCTAAAAGGATGCTAGAAATATCTGGGCGAGTAGTAGATATCAAATATGAGCCTGAGAGAACAGCCGATGTGAAACACTGTAAAGCAGATAACCACTTAGTAAAGCAAGCTATTGGTTTTATACCTAAAATACAGTTAGATGAAGGATTATCCGAGTATATTCAGTGGTATAAAAATAATGAGGTGAGAAAATAATGAAAGTTTTAGTCTTAGGTGGCAATGGTATGGCTGGCCATGTGATCTCACTCTATTTTTCCGAAAGGAATTATGATGTAACAGCCTTTACTCTTACCCCCTTTAAATTTCTAAAAAATATTGTCGGGAATGCTCTTGATAAAAACTACATGGAGTCATTATTCAGAAAGAATCATTACGATGTTGTTATTAATTGCATTGGACTGCTGAATACCGATTGCGACGATAAGAAAGCTGATTCTGTTTACCTGAACAGTTTTCTTCCTCACTTCATCGCTGAACAGTTAAAAGATTCTGACTCAAAACTCATTCATATGAGCACAGATTGTGTTTTTTCTGGGAAAACTGGAAATTATACCGAGAAAAGTTTTCGTGACGGTGAATCTTTTTATGATAGAACAAAAGCCTTGGGGGAAGTAGATGATAATAAAAACCTAACTTTTAGAAATTCCATCATTGGGCCGGATATGAATAGAGATGGTATTGGCCTGTTTAACTGGTTTATGAAACAGAATGGCCCGTTACAAGGTTACTCAAAAGCCCTTTGGACAGGTGTTACAACCTTAACACTTGCTAAAGCAATGGAGTCAGCAATTAACCAGGATCTCTCAGGGATTTACAATCTTGTCAATAATACAAAAATCAGCAAGTATGATTTATTGCAATTGTTCAACAAGCATATGAGAAGCAATAAAGTTGCCATTGAGCCTTCGGATAAAGTCAAATTGGATAAATCTCTCATTAATACAAGGAAAGATTTTAGATTCAAAGTGCCGGATTATGAAACGATGATAATCGAAATGGTTAAGTGGATAAGAGACCATCAAGAGCTTTATCCACATTATTTCGAATAAAGGGGGATTATGTCAAAGTTAAAGCTGATGACGATAGTTGGAACTCGACCGGAAGTCATAAAATTATCAGAGATTATTAAGAAGTGTGACCAATACTATGATCATACCCTTGTTCATACCGGCCAAAATTACGATTATTCTTTGAATGAAGTTTTTTTCAATGATTTGGGTTTGAGAGAGCCGGATCATTATCTGAATGTTGTCGGGGATAATTTAGGGCAGACGATGGGAAATGTCATATCGAAGTCATATGAACTTCTGGCAAAACTAAAACCCGATGCATTGCTTGTTCTCGGTGATACAAACTCGTGCCTATGTGTAATATCTGCAAAACGTCTTAAAATACCTGTATTTCATATGGAAGCAGGGAATAGATGCTTTGATGAGAATTTACCTGAAGAGATTAACCGGCGTATTGTTGATCACGTGAGTGATGTCAATTTGTGTTATACAGAGCATGCCAGGAGGTATTTGAACAATGAAGCTGCTCCAAGAGATCGAACGTTTGTGGTCGGATCACCTATGGCTGAAATATTGAGTCGATATGAGAAGGAAATCGAGAAGAGTACCATTCTGCACAATTTAGAGCTTAAAAAAAAGGAATATATTTTGCTTTCAGCACATCGTGAGGAAAACATTGATAATGAGAAAAATTTCATTGATCTGATGAATGCCGTTAATGTTTTGGCAGATAAGTATAATATGCCTGTGATCTACAGCACACATCCCCGTAGCAAACAATATATCGAAAAACGCCACTTTGAATTTCACAGGAATGTTAGAAGTTTAGAGCCGTTTGGGTTTTTTGATTATATCTCTCTTCAAAAACATGCCCTTTGCGTTGTTTCCGACAGCGGAACATTGGCAGAGGAAGCTTCCTTCTTCAAGTTTCCTGCAGTATCTATCAGAACAAGCACTGAAAGGCCTGAAGCTCTCGACAAAGGGAATTTAATAATCGGGAGCATTACAAGCGAGAATGTCTTACAATCAGTTGATTTGGCGATTCATATGGCAGGAAACAATGATGTAGGGAGTCAAGTCTCTGACTATATAGATGGAAATGTTAGTGCAAAAGTAGTTAAACTAATTCAAAGTTATACTAGTATCGTAAATCGAATGGTTTGGAGGAAATTCTGAGAATCATGGTGTTTGATGTCCCGGCGACAGAAGGCGGGGCATTAACAATATTAAAAGAATTTTATGAAAAATATAGAACTGATGAACGCAATCAGTATTGTTTTGTGGTGAGTCGAATAGATTTGGTTGAAACAAATAATATTAAAGTATGTAAATACCCATGGGTGAAAAAAAGCTGGGCACATAGAATATATTTTGACTATTTTATTGCACCTAAGATAGTTGAGAAATTCCAGCCGGATTATGTGTTATCATTGCAAAATATCATTATTCCTCGAGTGGATATTGAACAACATTTATATTTGCATAATGCGATTCCATTTTCTGAAATTAAATTTTCAATCTTGAAAGATTTTAGATTGTGGGTTTATCAGAATGTCATAGGGTTATTCATGAAAAATTCTGCCAGACGTGCTAATAAGATTTATGTTCAAGTAAAATGGTTCAAAGATTTGCTCGTTGATAAGTTAAAGCTGGATCCTGAAAAAGTTAAAGTTGTTCCGCCAGATATCAATATCACATCTTCAAAAAAGTTTAGAAAAACTCATAAAAGTATGCGCACTTTTTTCTATCCAGCCAGCGGAGAGAGGTTTAAGAATCATTCAGTTGTTATAGAGGCTTGCCTGCAGTTGAAAAAAGAGGGATTTGATGATTATGAAGTCATTTTTACACTTTCTTCCAATGAGAACAATCATATAAGCCGCTTATATAAAATTGTGCAAAAGTATTCTCTTCCGATTAAATTTGTCGGCAGATTGAGCCGCGAGGCGGTCTTTGATTATTATTCAAAATCAGTATTGCTGTTTCCTTCTCTTATTGAAACAATTGGGTTACCATTAAGAGAGGCCGAAAAGTTTAGGACACCTATGGTGATATTGAAATCTGAATACTCATCTGAATTAGAAAACATTTGTTCAAATATATTAAGTTTTAATGAATCTAATTCAGCTGCACTAGTTGAAGTGCTAAAAAAAATATGGTCGTATTAAATATGTATAAGAACCCAAAATTATTATTTCTTATTTTATTTTTATTTACCACGCTTTTTATTAGTAATGAGGATGAAGGTTTATTCTTCTTAATAAGAGCGCCGCGAACTGTTATTCTGCTTGTATTGTATTCTACTGTTGTATTATTGAGTATTAAGTATTATCATTTTAAGGTTCATATTGATGAAATTAGTCTTATATTTTTATTTAGACTATTTCTTATATTTGTACCTTTATTGTATACAATCACATATGAAGGGTGGTGGGGAAATTATTTTTCTATTGTTGCTTCGTTCTTGGCCTATCAAATTACTTCTAAATTTGATAATAATCAGGTGAGAACTAGAAATATTATCATTAACCTATTTTGCATTTACTTAATATTTTTATGTTTGCAAACTATATTGAAGTTTGTTAGAGTGATTATTGAACATGGG
>DSBF01000245.1 GCA_011049495.1 Ignavibacteria bacterium | reverse complement strand
TAGATATAATTTGGACATAATAAAAAAAAAGAATTACCAACCAAATGATAATTCTTTTTTCGTAGATTAGAAAATTATCTTATCATTGAACATATTTTAAGTACTCACGGTAATTATTAATTTCACCTCTTTTTGTAGAATGGACAAGGCGATAAATATTCAATCCCTGTTCATCGGCAAATAAAAATATAACACCTCCTTCGAGGTCATAATACTGCCAAATCTCATAGGGCATTGAGTAATACTCATTTTGGAATCTTTCAATTTCGCCAGGTGCTCCATACATAATATATACTCTGCCTCTATCGGTTTTCCAACCCTCGGACTGGCTGAGATTACCGAAATTCTTATTTGCATAATTTACCCGTTCATAATAATCTCTCTTGAACTCATTAACCGGGGTTTTTGTATCAGTATCTCTTTTCTGCCAAAAAGCAGTTAGAAATTGTCTCTTAGCATCAACCTCCGACAATTTTTTCCATTGAGTTTTTTCCGTTTCGGTTGCAATATAACGCGCAGTTTCAAACATAAATTCGATCTCATCTTCACTCATCATCATCAACTCGGATTCTAAAGGCGTTAAAGATGAAGATGCAAAATCAGTTGAGGTATCTATTAAGTCACGGTTATAGATATAAACTTTTTTAGCAGAATTAGCGGAGATACGATTATCGCTATCTTTAACGGAAATAATTAAAGTATAAATTCCGCTGTTATACTGATTCACCTTAATTGCACCGGCTTCAACAACCGCAGGATTTTTCCCGGTTATTGTTCTGCTTTTGTCATAGATAATAGAATTGTCGGGACCTAATAATTTTTGCTCGATTATACAATCTTCCAGAGCTTCATTTTGCAAACCGTATATTTCTGAATAGAAAAACAAGACAGGATTAGAATCCCCGTAGACTAAACTTGGGTTAGGAGTAACTTCTAAAGAATTTTTGTAAAAAATTGATTCTTCGTTTGTTGATTGTGTAACAATTGCAGATGCAAGCTGAATATCACTTACTACAAGATCGGTTTCGGAAAAGGGCGGAAAAAAAAGTTCAAAAGAGGAGCTTTCTTCAAATTCCGGATTATTAACATCACTGGCAGAAATATCCACCTTATAATTTGCAAACTCCAACGGGAAATCCATCTGCCCTACTAACAAATTATTTGTTGATTGTTCAACTTCGGATACCGGTATATCCATAAGCCAATCATTATCTACAACAATAACATTATTATCAAGGTCTTCAATCTTAATAGACAGTATACCTTGTTTTACTAATTCTTCCTCTAAATTAACCGTTAGCAGATGCGGACGATAAAACGAATAATATAATTCCAAATATCCTGACGAATCAGCCGGGTTATAGAAACGAGCATAATCAAACTCAAACCTATTTTGTGCTTGAATTAAAAAGCACAAAATAAAAAACGATATAATATAATATTTCATCCCCCTCATAATAACTCACCGATTGTTAATAATTAAAAAAGCGCTTACCGAAGAACAACAGTAAGCGCTTTTGAACTTAAATATCAAGATAAACCTAGAAACCTAATTTAACTGTAAAGATATGATTCGGTTCCGGGAAATCTTGAACATCTCTAAATGCATAATCAACTGTAATATCGAGTTCTCCGCCGAAGGCATAATTAACACCGGCACCGGCAGTAAAACCGAAAATTGATTGATCTGTGTTTTCAAGAAACATACTGTAACCGCCTCTTAAAAAGAAAGTGTTCATAAATCCGTATTCCATTCCAAAGCTCAGATTATCTTCAAACGAGTTGTTATTTGTGAATGTAGAGGCAACAATTAGATTATTCTGTTCATTGAAATCATATTTGTAAGCTAAGCTTAACTCAAAATATGATGGAATCTGGAATGATTCTGCCGTAACTTCATATAAGCCCGGCTGAGCACCGGGAGCAACTCCAGGTATATCGGTTTTGAATTGCAAATCTTGGCCTGAATACACCATGTTCGAACCGATATTTTTAACAGATGCACCAAGGAATAAAGATTCACTGAACCGGTATTGCACACCAAAATCCACGGCAAAAGCCGTAGCTGATGTATTAACTATTTCTTCAGTTATCAACTTAAATGTTGTACCGACTGAAATTCTATCGGTAATAATTTTTGAATATGATAAACCTACTGTTAAAAAAGTAGGTGAGTAAGTTTCACCGGTACCATCCGGAAATTGGAGAGTTGTAACAGGAATATCTCCAAAATCAAATGTCTTAAAGCTGAGAGCAATTGTACCAAAATCTCCTAATACAGCAGAAGCAGCAAAATAAGAAACATTGATATCGGCAAGGTAAGACATATAGCTGAACATAGCCTCACCACCATCATGCCTAGCAAGCCCAGCAGGATTATAGTAAATAGATTCCAACCCTGTAAGAGTAGCAAGCATGGAGCCGCCGGTCGCAATACCTCTAGCGCCCACCGGAATCAAGAGCTGCTCAGCACCGGTTGTACCTTTTCTAGACACGTCGCCTGCATAGATCGACACGCTAAAAATTAGCACAGTAAATATTGTTAATAGCTTTTTCATTTTATAAACTCCTAAAATTTAGAAATTATTCGATTTCATTTTCATTTTCCAACCGACTAGAATCTTTCCATTTGTTTTTGAGGCATAATTATCGAGAACTTAAGCACTTTCTCACCGAACTTTGGAGAAGATACAATTGCTAAATATAATCCTGATGCAACTCTTAATCCGTTTTCATTTAATAGATCCCAACGTAAGAATGGAGAAGTCGGAGAATCTTTATCATCGGTATTAAGTGTTCTCAGTAACTGACCGGATAGAGAGTATATTTTAATTGTAACTTCTGTTGGTAAATTTGAGAAAGTAACAAATGGTTCGTCAGGGTTATTCACTTGCCCAGTCCAACTCGTAGCCGGGTTAAATCCGAATAACGGATTAGGGAATACATTTACTTTATCGAATAATTCTTTCTCTTCTGTCGAACTTAAAGCACCGGCTGCATTTGTTTTGAATGTGTATTTATCAACCGATGTATAAGGATAAGTAGTAACCGGTTTAACTAACACGTCACCGTCGTTGAAAGATAATCCTTCTTGCTTACTTATTCTGAATACATAAAGAGCATCAAAGAACGGGGAAGCTGCTTTTAATCTTTCGTCGTTAGTAACACCGGTTGCTCCGTCAGGAATCGAATAATAATTTCCGCCGCGGAGATCAGCCCAAACCATACCGCCCGAGCCGTCATCAAATCCTTTATAGACTCTTTGGTTTCCGTTTGGATCGTAATCTTCATTAAATACTAAGATTAGTTCACCGGATTGAGTAACGTCAGTGCCCGGATCCCAAACACCATCTGGTGTACCATTATTTCTAACGGCTTTTTCAATAAATCCAACGGCTAGTTGTCTTTCTTCACCATATACCGGATCTTTAACCCATGCAGTAAATGGTACATCGACAAATCCTTCACCGGGTTTACCGATTTCAGGATCAGAGACACCTTCGGCATAAACATACGAGTTGTTTCTTGAAACAACTGTACCGACATAACCTTGCAGGTAACGATAAGCTTTTCCACCGGAACCGCCGAATCTAAGTTCAATTCGTCTAAGTTTGTCAGCCTGAATATATTTACCACTTGCAGCAGCAAGTGGGCCAGAAAGAGAAGTGATCTTACTTGACTGTGCACCCAAGTCGGGGGATACATATAACGCTTCAGAATTACTGGTTATCCAAGGAACAAGCGAGTTATCTTGTAATGCACCAATTCTCGCTTTTTGATGATTAATTCTTGTAATAAATCCTTCTGTTACCGGGACATTAATCTCGTCACTACTGTATAAATATGCTTTTGACGAATCAACTACAACAGTACCTTTTGTTTCATTTCTTAATCTCCAATAAGGTACATACATAGTATCGGTAACACCTAAACTGTCAACAAAGAAAGATACCGAATACTCATCGCCGGTAAGATCATCTTTATCAACAACGTCATAAGCAAGTTTACCGATTGCACTTGGATCACTCTTTGTACCCACGTAATTACCGTCAACTAAAGGCAGCGGAGGACGGTAAATATCTTTACCAACAATTACTTCAACAACTCTTGGAATATTTTCTACTTCGCCGATAAATGCACTGGAAGATAGATAGTAATCACCTTTTGCACCGTAGCCCGGTACGCCTGATTCTTTATTAACTAAAGCTGCATAGTTAATTGCAAAAGATGTTATTCCAAAGTAATAAGGTTTACCTTTTATAAGGTCGCCTTCAGTCCAAGGGTCTTTATCAATTCTTACTCTAATTTTTCCTAATGCAGGATCGGTGTAAACTTTGTAATCTAATAATACACTGCCAATTTCATACCATGGTTCAATACCGCCGGTATTTGGGTTTTCTTTAAAAATATTTTCTATGTTATTATTAACTGTATATCTGCGAAGCAGTTTTTTATTTTCAAGATTAGCTACAGTTTCTTGTGCGGTTCTAGTTCTAAATGTCCATAAGTTATAACCTTGGAAATATAGTTCCCATGCATCGGTTAAACTCTTATAACCAACTTGTGCTGGGGTTTCCCAGATAAGGTCAATAAAATCATCACTTGCTTCAACTTGCATAGTAACTGCAGGCGGAGGAGCAGGTGATAAGAAGTTGTTGTCAAAAATAAACTGCGCACCATCTGAAATACTTCTTGCTACCGTAATAGAATTGCGAGCACTTACACCTTGACCGACAATGTAAGCAACCATAATTTCGTTTTCCTCACCTTTCTTAAGGTCAAAAGGACCGGTGTTCTGCATCATTCTAACGTCTGCAGGTTTATTGTTTATCCAACCTGTTTGGGTTACAGGATCACCGTTGTACCATATATTCGGGTTAACCGTTGCACAATCTACACCGCCTAATACATCACCGTAAGCCCAATTACAAGGATCGGCATCTAGACCTTCAATATCTTTTCCCAACATATAATTTCTTGCTTGTCTTGCATTGTCAGGGTCTCTTAAATAAGAATCACCGTTAATGTATTGCACAAACGATGTGAGACCTTGATTTCTTGCTCCCGGGAAAGCGACAACACCTTTTATTTGTCCTTGAATACTATATGCAGTGTCTAAAGGAATATCTACACCATCGGTATAAACACCGTCCCCGTCAACATCTTCAAAAGTAACACCGGGTACATAATCAACAGGACCTGAGAAAAAGTCTATTAAGAAAACGGGTGGATTATTACCCCACACATCGTCTGCTCCATCATTATACACATAACCGGCATTTCTTGCTATATCGGAACCGACTAAGTCGTCATTATGGTCGCCTAAGTCAGGATCAGCCCATACTCCAAAATAGCAATCTTCCAATACATCGGGGTCTTCTGGTTTACCCAAACCAACATATTTGAACCGATATCTAACAAACAACATATTTCCTATAGCTCCGGCTGAAGCAAATCCGAAAATTGTTTGTCTTACTTCAATACCGATTGGGTTTATTGTATTCCACCTACGTTGTCCAGCTGGTAACGCATCCCAATAAACCATCCATGCAGTTTCATCACCAATTAGATCAGGTCGGTCTTCGTCCGGATCCCATTCACCGTTACCATTTAAGTCAACCGGGTTATAGACACCGTCACCGTCGCCATCGTAAAAATCTGCACCTAAAGCAACAGCGTCAGCCCATTCCTGCCAAGCCGTTCCAAAAGGCGGATCATCGGAACGGACGACATAAATTTGTGCTCTCGGATCACTGGAACCATCTGCCACAGTACCTTGCAAATAATCTTCAACAAGAGAAGCCGAAGCAACTGCATTTGCAAATACTTGCCCGTTGGCAACGCCGCTTAAGAAAAAGCCTGATGAGAACAAGAAATTATTTCCCTGACCGCCGGGATATCTGCCGTCACTTCCAAAAGGAGGAACGTTTACGGCAGCCATAATTCCTTTTCTGTTAAACGGGAGGTAAAAATTATTAATGTTCATGGCATAAGAATCTCCCTTAGCACCTCCTTCTAAGGTAGACGATGTTTTATATACCTTGCTGATTCTTTTTGAACCTCTAATATCATCGGCTGCCTGAATTACCATAGCAGCGGCAAAAAGCAGCACCAGAAACAAGAGGGTTATTTTAAATACTCTATTTTTCATAACTATTACCTTATTTTAATTTATAAAACCCCTCAATACGTATTCTATAATCCAACAGTGTTAAAATTAACTTTAACACCAACTCTAATTAATCGCGGAATACCATAGTTAAACGGGGTCCTTTCCCAAGATTGGTAATCATCTGCATAACCTTGTCCAAGCTGACGAATTTGAGTTTTGCCTAACTCGGTATTCAACCAACCGGTAGTTTGAGGATCGCCTGTTGATCTCCAAACGTTAACAACGTTTTCGGCATCAAACAAGTTTTCAACCCAAAGGAAAGGAGATATAGCCAAACCGCTGCCAAGATCAAATGTTTTCTCTAATCTCATATCTACTCTAAACTGAGAAGGACTGTAAGCAGAGTTTATATAACCTTTAACGTCTGCAATCAATCCGTTATCGCCAATAATATTCCACTCATCAACAGGTGTGTAAGGACGACCACTGTTGAATGAAATAAGGAAGTTTGCATTGAATAATTCAAAAAAACCTAACTCACCTTTAGGTACAAAGAAGTCTATATTTACAACTCCTGTGTGTCTCTGATCGAAATCAAGAGGAGCGATAACCGGTGGAGCTGATCTATCGGTATTTCTAAATACCGCAGTCTGGCTTGAAGATTGAGATGAACCGGTACCTTCGGCGATTGAGTAGGTATATTGAGCCGAGAGGTTAAAATAACTTAACTGGGTAACGTCTAATGAAAATGCAAATCCTTTTGTAGTTCCAAAGTCGGAGTTTTGAGGAACTATTGCATTAAGAATTTCGCCTCCCTCAACTCTTTGGAACTGAAGATTCTGTACATTAACCAAACCTCTGATGTTTTTATAAAATGCGGTTATATTTAGTGCTGCATTACTGCCAATTAACTGTCTGAACCCGATTTCATACTGAGTGGTTTCTTCCGGTTCCATAGCTGCATTAAAACTGCTTTGAGGTTCCATGCTTATGTAATTATTATAATCGAAAGGTCCAGCGTACATATCAAGTAATCTCGGAAGCTGAATGAAACGACCGTACTGAGCATGGAAAACGGTTGTTTCCGTTACAGGGAACCCTAAACCGATACGTGGTGAAAATTCAACATCGGCATCTCTAATTTTAAAGTCACCGTCATCAAAATTAAGCGGATCACTTCCCCCTGCAAAAGGAAGAGTTGGATCTTTTAATACATAAGATTTTACATCAAAGTAGTCCATTCTTAAACCGACGTTAAGTACAAGATCTTCCAACTCAAATCTATCTTGCAAATAAGCATAAGCTAAAAGCGGTGTTCGAGGTCTCTGTCTTTCATTAGCAAAATCAGAATCAACATGATTCTGTCCAGTAATGTCATACCCGTATACAGTAGGCTCCTGTTCTCTAACTTTTTCTTCAAAAGTAGGAGCTGAACTTCCGGCAATTCTATATGCCCAAACTTCATAACCGCGGACAGTATTAAATGATATACCGCCACCGAATTCAACTAAGTGATTGGCAATTTGTGAAGTAAAATCAAAATCCGCTGTAATAGCATCTTGCTCTCTTCTTTGATAAAGTCCTC
>DSBF01000519.1 GCA_011049495.1 Ignavibacteria bacterium | reverse complement strand
TTTTATTTCACTAAGCTACAAAGTTACAAAAAGAAATTATAGTTAGAATGGGTTGTACTTATTTGGTTTTTATTCGTATTAATCTCAGTTGTTATTTCGCTCACAATGACCGCCAACGGTTTGCGGCTACCCGAAGGTGGCGATTTCGGAGCACTTTCCTGTCAACCAAGCACAAACTTTGATAGAAGCACAAAGCTTGATTTAACCACTGAACCGCCACTTTTGAGTAGGTGCTGTTATAGGGCGTATTTATTTCTTGTCCGCAGTTTCTTTGCTCCATTTTATTAAATCTTTCAGCGGTTTGTCAAGCGTATATTCAATTGGTCTTAATGAGCCTGTCCATTTCGTAAACCCTTCCAATTCAAGAACACCCAAAATCATTCTTATTTTATACTCTTCTGCTTTTCCCTTAAATACTCGGTTCGGAGATAATTCTTGGTCTACAAGTGCCTGATAAATTATGTCGTTGTTAATTACATTTTGGTTTTCGAAGGCTTTAATGATTTTTGAAATAATTGTCTTGAAGTGGTCAACAGGACAGCTGTGTTCGTAAGGATTTTCTTCTCTAGCAGTTGCGAAAAGTGAAGTTCCGCGAATTGTCCATTTGTAATATTTTGTTCCTATTGTTCTTTCTTCAACTTCATCAATTTCTTCAATATCCGTTTTTGTGTCAGTTGATTCTTCTGTAATTACTCTTGTTGTTGTTAATATAGGCCTGCTACTTATTAGCTGTGAAATCTGAAAAAATGTGTTCGACAAATCTCTTTTCTCAAGAGTGAATACAAATTTATTTTTGTCAATTTCTGATATAGCGTTGATAAAAGGAATACGCAAAAGTTGAATGATGTTTTCAATGTCTTCCAATTCAATTTCAAGTTCTTGTATTTTTTCACGACCTGCTAAACTTTCGAAGGTAAAATAGCCAAGTCGAGTATTTTGCAACTTTTCAATTTCTTCGATTATTGTTTTGAATTTTTCAAGAAAGCTCCTTCTTACTAGATTTTGGCTCAATAAGTCGTCAACTTGTTCTGTTAAATATCCTGCTTCTGCAAACAGGTCTTTAAGTTCTAAAAGCGTAAATGGATACTTTGAATGAGCTTCCAAGATTTTAATTAATTCGTCTGTTGTCAACAAACTAACATCATACTCTTTTGCTCGTTTTTCTAGGTTGCCGCCTGCAAAACCAGGTCCTGCAACCACCACAAAGTTTGAGTTGTTTTTTTCCTTATGGTCTTTAAGTGATAACCAATTTATTTGAGCGTCACTTATTTTTTCATTTTTACTCGTCTTTCCGTCAACCTCAACTTTGTAACTCTCTTTTCCAATGTTAGCTGTCAATAATACGTCTGTATCTCCTTTGCCACCAATAGTCTTTGCTTGAAAGCCTAAAAATCTAAATGCATCTGTCAGCACAATTTCATATTCAGTCGGTGCGTCACTCTTATTTTGAGTGTCTTTTAGATTTTGTATTATTTCTTCTAATGTCATTGGTTATGTCGTTTTTTAATATGTCCTATAACGGCTGGGGGTTGGTAAAGTGCAGGAGATTGAAACGGTTCATTGTCCCACGCTACGAAACTACGAAAAAGCGAGAAAGTTTCCTAAACCGCTGGATACCTGCATTTTATTAACCCCTTGTTATGGGCTGGCTATTTATTTTCTGTCGTGTCTTTAGATTCGACATATAAATTTGCTACATTTTTTTACGGTTTTACACGTGCGTTGGGACAGACACACTTTTTGACAAGCTTAGCTTGAAGCGTTGGCTTGTGTGGCTTGGCAATGTGTGTGGCTGTGAAGCGTGGGTTTTAATCCCATACTTTTGCTGTTTTCGAATCGAACAGATTTACTTTACATTTAAATTTCTTTCTAATACTTTCAATATGTTCTGCATCCGATTCCGAATATACACCAACATATATACTTAAAAGTTTTTCTCCCGTTCTCGTTCCTTGCTTTGCAGCTTTATTGATTGCTTCAATTATATGTTCGTCATATTCACCAAAGTTAAATCCAAAAGTTACTAATGAACCCTGAATATTACATAATTGTTCGTAACAAAAAGTCAAGTATTTATTATGCATTATATTCATTAACTTTTCACGCCCATTACCTGATGTTACAAAAATTGGATATTCTTTATGCAACATTCTTTCGTTAATGTTTTGAAGCAAAAAATGCTCTGTAGTATATTCTTCTTTAATTATATCAACACCAGTATCAAAAAACGGTAAAGCACCGTGCAAATAATGAGTGTTTTGATTTTTTTTATTTTTACCCCAACGAAGTTCTGAATAGTTGGCTTCATCATAAGGTACAAATTCTTCGTCCTCTTTATCACGACCAAAACCATCAGTATGATTTTGAGAATCATTTCTCATAAGAACCCAATAAAGAAGCAAATCATAATTCGTTGTAAAAACATTTCCGCCTTTTGATAAATATTCATTTAACCACTTGTAACAAGCGGAACTTTTTTCTTCAGGTATTGTAAAAACGTGTTCAGGGTGTAGCCCTTTTACAGCATCAATCAAACTGTTTTTAAGTTCATTACCCGCATCTTTTATTTTCTTAATTAGTTCTTTGTCTGTTCCAAAAATTTCGGCAATTTCAAGAAAATTGTCCAGTTGTTGCATTACAATTTCAAAATTCTTGTTACCAATAATCGAAAAGAGTTTTTTTAGTAAAGGATTATCAATTGAATCAATAAACTTATAAAGGGCATTGTTTGAGAATATTTTCGTATCATACGCCATACTGAAACCGTTACCTAAAAGCAAATGCTTTTGACGATTATTCTTTGCTAAATAATCAATAACATAATCATATGACAGTATTTCATTTTTAGCCATTACTCAATCAATTGACCTACTTTGTTTACTACTTTATATTCCAAGTCTGTAAATTCGTTAAAATGCGCTACGCCACATTTAATTTTCAAACGCTCATCTCCGCTTAATTTTGACAGGTCAACTTGTGGTGTTCCTGTGTCTTTGGTTTCTGCAACAAAATATATTTTGTTGTCATCTTCAAATACTAAAGCCCAATCAGGATTGTAATTTCCAATTGGCGTTGGGATTTTAAACCAATTGGGTAATTTGAAATAAAATTTAATTTGTTCGCTAGATTCACAGTCTTGGGCAAATTTGCTTTCAACACCCGAATCTAAAGGTACAAATTCTTCATAAATAGTTTTTGAAGTGTCTGTAACTTTAAATGAAAAGTCGTTTTAAATACACTTCTAATTCTTGGGCTTCAAACAATGCCATTTCATATTCAGAACCACCAATTTTCTGATACTTGATGCCATTAATCATCAAATCATAAAGTGTCCGTTTGATGGCTTGCGTTGATAAATCCAAGAATAACTGTGGATTAATTAAAATATCTTCGATTCTATCGGATTTACTCAAAATCTCTTGGATAGTTGAACGAGTTAGTTCAGTTTTACTTTGAATGTAACCTAAAACATCTGGAATTTTCCAAGAATAATCGCCATAAGATTCAACTTTGTCACCAGCGTACATTGTACCAACACCTTCATCTGTCATACTTATTTGCACTTTTGTTGAGCGAATTGAAGGTGCTTTTATTTCAGGCAAATCTTTAATTGCTTTTGCAGATAAAGAAATTAATTCGTCTGTTTTATAGTCAACACGATAAGTAATTCTCTTTTTAATTTTCTCCCATATTTCTAAAAATTTTGGGTCGGCTTCAAAACCTTTTCTATATTTTATTGCAGTACGTTCTCTTTTGTTTTTAATTCTTCCTTTAAACTCTACACCGCAATCATCCTCAATTTCTTTTTGTAGTGATTTTGCAAAATCGTCATAAGATTCATTTGCAATTACTGTCAAACGATTAATGTTTTGGTCGTAAGTCCTTGTCCCTGTTTGGTCAACTGCTAACCGCAAACCTCTTCCAATTTCCTGACGTTTTTTTATGTCTGATTTTGTTTCGTTTAAAGTGCAAATTTGGAATACATTTGGGTTATCCCACCCTTCACGAAGTGCAGAATGTGAGAAAATAAAACGAAGAGAATTATCTAAATTCAACAATTTCTCTTTTTCTTTCATTATCAAACCGTAAGTATCGTCATCTGCTTTGGTTTCGCCCGAAGTGTCTTTTACTTTTCCTTTGCTATCCTGTGAGAAATACCCGTTATGTATATCTTTAACTGGGAATTTATTCAATTCACTGAATGCTGGTTTTGTTATGTATTCTTGATATAATTCTTCAAACCATTCCGCAAATTTTCCTTTGATTGGATTACCTGCTGAATCGTATTGACGGTAATTGGCAACTTTATCGATAAAGAACAATGATAAAACTTTAATTCCCAATTTATTCAAGCGTTTTTCCTTTTTCAAATGTTCTTCTACTGTTTTACGGATTTGAAATTTCATAACTTCATCTGTTAACCCGCCTTGGCTATCGCCTTTGTAGAGAATATTTCCGTTTGAAATGGAAATACATTGGTTTACTGCATCAATTTCTTCAATAATATAACCATTAGAATAAATTTCTCGTTCGTTAGAAAGTTTGTACAAATCATCACCTACCTTAACTGTAACAGTTTTCTTTTTTACAGCACCATTTTCGTTACTGTTTATTGAAACTTTTGCGGTTACTTTAGTTTTGGTTGCTGTAATTGATACAACTGAAACAAATGCATCATTGAAAGCGTTTTCTTCAATTATTGAATCAACCTCAATTTGCTTAACCAGCCCTAAATCATATGCCTTAACTGGATTTAAACTATAAGTTAGGTTGTATTGATTCCTGTGAGTTGCAGAATATCGAAGCGTACAAAGAGCATTAAGATTTTCTATTGCAGTAATACGCTTTTCAGTTTCCATATTTTGCGGTTCATCAACAATTACAATAGGATTGGTTGCTTGGATGAATTCAACAGGTTTCTGTCCGTTTAATTTGTCATTTGGTTTGTTGATAATGTTTTCGTCTTTTGCAAACGAATCAATATTTAAAACCAAAACCTCAATATTGTTAGTAGTAGCAAAACCTCGGAGAGTAGAAACTTTCAAACTGTCGTAAACCTGAAAGTTTAAAGGTATATTGTCGTACAATGTTTGAAAATGTTCGTGTGTGATTTCTAAATTTTTCAAAACGCCCTCACGGATTGCAACCGAAGGAACCACAATCACAAATTTTTTAAAACCGTAAAGTTTATTCAGTTCATATATTGTTCTCAGATAAACATAAGTTTTTCCTGTACCAGTTTCCATTTCAACGGAAAAATTCATTCCGTCTAATTTGTCTGATATTTTAATTTCATTTTTTGCCTGTATGCCTTGCAGATTTGATAGTACTTGCTCTTCTGATAGTACTAAATTGTTACTTATACCTTGAATAAACGATTTTTGTTTTTCTTTTAAATCGTAGTTTATAATAGAATCTTCTAAAGGTTGCCCTTCAAATAAATCAGTAATTGATTTAATCGCTTCTAACTGAAAACTAAGATTGGGGTCAAACGTTAACTTCATAACTATTAAATCGTTTTAAATTCAATTCCCGCATCTTTCATTTGTAGAACTGTATTTGTCTTTAACTGGTCGTTACCTTTAAATAATTTATCTAAAGCGATTACTTTATTTGGTTTTGAAGCAATTACTAATTCAATTATTTCTTGTGTTGCTTTTTCCAACATTAGCATCAATTCGTTTTCGTTGATAACATAAAAGCTATCTTTTTTCTTAATTATGCTATTTAAATCTTTCCCGCTTTTTAATAGCAACTCGTAAACCATATTTTCAATAGTGGCATTTTCTGACACTGGGTCAACAAACAACTTCATTTGTTCGGCTAATGCAATTGCATCTTTGCCTTCAATTTGTCGCCATTGCTTGAAATTACTATCTTCTAATTTTAGTACTTTAAATCCTAAATCCAATGATTTTAATTGTTCGATTCTTGTTGTCAAATTTTCTATTTCTGTTTTCGTTTCGTCTGTTGGTATTTCTCCTTGCAGTTTTGTTATTTCTGTTTCTAGTTTTTTGACTTCCTCCTGAATTTCCTTTCCGATTTTTTTTGCTACCCTGCGAATGCGTTCTTTGCTTACATCTGCTATTGTTTTGAAGTTGGCCTTGTAAGCCTCACTCTTTTCGTCTAAAAGTTCTGGAAGTTGAACACAAATATATTTTCGATTACCTCCATCAATTGCATTTAAACTCAATACTGCGTGGGCAGTTGTTCCGCTCCCTGCAAAAAATCAAGTATTATTTCGTTTTCAGAATCTTCACAAGTTTGATTAACTAATTCTGATATTAATTTTGAAGGTTTAGGAAAGTCAAAGTATTTATGCCCAAATAAATCATCAATCTCTTTAGTTCCATCTCTAGTATAGATTTTTTCACCTATGATTGAAGTGTAATTTGGGAGCTTAGAACTAACCTCGCTTAAAAAAACCTTTCTGCGTGGTCTACCATCTTTTGATTCGGGCCAAATAATTCTGTTTTCTTTAATTAAACGAGACATCGTTTTGCTATCGTATCTCCATCCCATCTTGGGTTTACCATAATTAATTCCTGTTTCTGGATTAATAAGGTTGAAGTGACAATTTGGTCTCAATTCTTGAGGTAATAAACCAACCATATTTCCGCTAACCCATTCACCTCTAGGGTCATTATCTGGATTGGAATATTGTTCAATTTTTCTTTCAGCACCTTTTAAAATTCTTTCATTGTTTGATTTTGAAAAGCATAAAACATATTCGTGGTCAATTGACAAGCCTGTAATATTTCTATTATCCTTGTTTTGTCTACTTTTCCATATTAACTGACCAACAAAATTTTCTTCTCCAAAAACCTCATTCATTAAAAGCCTCAAATTTTGCACTTCGTTATCGTCAATAGAAACGAAAATAACTCCATCTTGTCGAAGTAAGTTTTTTGCCAAATATAAACGAGGCATCATCATATTTAACCAATTGCTGTGGTATTGTCCGTTTTCTTTACTGTTCTTTTTGAACATACCATCTTTGGTCATATAACCTTCTTCGTCTTTGTCGCCTACTCGTTTTTCATATTCGGCTTTGCTCTCCGAGAATTTGTCGGGATAAATAAAAGAATCATTTCCTGTGTTGTAAGGTGGGTCAATATATATCATCTTTACTTTACCGAAATAACTTTTTTGAAGCACTTTTAAAACTTCCAAGTTTTCACCCTCAATAAAAATGTTTTCAGTTTCGTCAAACTTAATACTCTCATCTTTAACTGGAATTAAAGTCTTGGTAGTTGGGGTTTGCAAAACTTTAAAAGCGTCACTTTTTCCTGCCCAATTTAAAACATAGCGTTCATTGGAAAAGTTAATATTCTCTCCTAGTGTGGCTTTTAGTTTTTCCCAATCAATTTTTCCTTCGCAAAATGCTTCAGGCAAAATCTGTCGTATTGCATTTATTTTTTCCTGTTCAGGTGTAAGACTTGTTCCGTCCATTTCTATAATATTTCTATTCATATTTGAAATTCCATCTGCAAAACTACAATTTTATTCGAGTGCGGTGGCAAAACGAAGGCTCTTTTGGCTACGAAGCGGTCGCCCGTGTGTGGGGTAGCCAAATGTGCCTGAGTGTGCGTGGGCAATTTGCCGTTTCTTTTTCTTCTGTCTATGTAGCAAATTTAGGTCTTCTGCGAATTTTTCTTCTTAGCTTGCCCATAACTCGTTTATATGTATCACAAAACCATACAATACATTCCAAATTGGGTGGATATGTATGATTTTAAT
>DSBF01000090.1 GCA_011049495.1 Ignavibacteria bacterium | reverse complement strand
TAAGCGCCTTAAAAAGTCAAGTGGTTATATGCTTTTAAGCTTAGCTTTGGATCGGAGCAAGCAAATTGTTGAAACAGTTTCTAAGCTAAAATCTGTTCAAAAAGTTGATGTAACTGGCGAGCTAAGACGAATTCGCGAAATTATTTCACAGATAGAGTTAATTTGCAGTGTCGATAATGAAGAAAAACTAATTGAAGATATATCTAAGTTTTTTCATTATAATAAAATAACCGCTTCTTCCTCAAGTTCTATTTATCAATTAAAAAGCGAAGACCATGGTGATTTCATTTTACATGCTACTTCAGAGAGTTATTACGATTATGCTTTGCTCCACACAACTGGATCGTTGGAATTTATGAAAAAAATGCATGACCCCGGTAAAATCGAGAACTTTACCGAAATCGAATATTTTAAGTCGAACAATCTGAAATATATCCAACCGGAAATGCGGGAAATAAATTATTTCGCTCTTCCGGATAAATTGCAGGAGCAAACGGAATTATCTATGGAGCATTTCAATGGATTCTTTCATTTTCATACTACTTATTCTGACGGGGATAATTCGCTTCCCGAAATGATAGATGAGGTGGCACGATATGGATTTAGATATGCTGTGGTTAGTGATCACAGTAAATCTGCTTTTTATGCGAACGGACTAAAGGAAGATCGAATTCTTCAGCAAAGAAAAGAAATTGAGGATTTTAACAAAAAGAGTAAAATTAAAGTTTACCACGGTATTGAAAGTGATATTTTGAAAGATGGTTCTCTTGATTATCCCGATGAAATTCTTAATCAATTTCAATTCATAGTTGCTTCAATTCACTCACTTTTTAATATGAGTGAAGATGAAATGACAAATAGAATTATTAGAGCAGTTGAAAATCCTTTTACAGATATACTTGCTCATCCAACCGGAAGATTGTTATTATCACGGGAAGGTTACAAAGTCGACATTAAAAAAGTTATTGATGCATGTGTTGCTAATCAAGTTGCAATAGAGATAAATGCTAATCCGCATAGGTTGGATTTAGATTGGCGTAATCTTTATTACGCTCGAGAGAAAAGATGTCTAATTACTATCAACCCTGATGCTCATTCAACAGAGGGCGTCAGTGATATTGAATATGGAATAATGATAGCACGAAAATCAGGTGTTCAACCTGAAGAAGTTCTAAATTGTTATGAAGAAAAAGAATTTATTAAATTCATTAATCGAAAAGTGAAACGAACAATCTAACCGAGGTTATTATGGATATTAAATCACTCATTAGAGATGTACCGGATTTCCCAATCAAAGGAATTGTATTTAAAGATATTACTACCTTACTTAAGAGTGCAAGGGGATTAAAAACAGCAAGTGCTGAGCTATTCGAATTAGCAAAAGGAAAGCACATAAACAAAGTTGTTGGAATCGAATCCCGCGGATTTATTTTTGGATGTCTGCTTGCGGAAAAATTAGATGCCGGGTTTGTCCCAATTCGTAAGCCCGGTAAATTGCCGGCAGAAACTTTAAGTGAGACTTACACATTAGAGTATGGTGAAGATAAAATTGAAATCCATAAAGATGCAATTGAACCCGGTGATAAAGTTTTGCTTCATGATGATCTTCTGGCAACCGGCGGTACAATGGAAGCTGCAGCAAAATTAATCGAGAAAATGGGCGGTGAAATTGTTCAGATTTCTTTTTTGATCGAGTTGAACTTTCTTAAAGGAAGAGAAAAATTAAATAAGTACGATGTTCATTCATTGATTCAATACGATAAAGAATGATTGTTTGAAACATCTTTTTTGTATGATAGTTTAAGAAAATAATTTTGAGGCTATCTCAAAAGTAAAGTTTTTTATCAAATTGGAACGCAGATACCGCAGATTGGAACTGATTCCCACAGATTATTTATTTGAAATTTACTTTTGAACCAGCCTCTTTTTGTAATCAACCATAGGTAAAATATGAGTTCACTCGAAGATAAATTTGTTGTAAAATATTTCAATAATTACGATAAATTAATTACTAATTGGATGTCTCGTTATGGTTTACTCATTTTAAGAATTGGTCTTGGAATAGTTTTCTTCTGGTTCGGTGCACTTAAGTTTTTCCCGGGTTTAAGTCCGGCGGAAGGATTGGTTCGTAACACGATTTATTTCATAAATCCGGATTTATTCTTACCCATTTTAGCGGCTTGGGAAACTTTAATCGGAATCGGATTAATTTGGGGAAAGTATATGCGATTAACTCTTCTTTTACTTTTTCTTCAAATGCCGGGAACGGCTTTACCTATCATTGTTTTACCTGATGTTGTTTGGACAAATTTTCCGTTTGGTTTGACGCTTGAGGGACAATATATCATCAAAAATTTAGTTTTAATTGGTGCCGGACTTGTATTAGGTGCAACCGTTAGGGGAGATAATAAAAAATAAGATATCAGCTCAAAACAAATTCAATGTATTTTATTTTTCGTCCTTCAGTCAAGTAATACTTTTCGTAACGTGTTTTGATTGCTTTTATTTCATCCAACTGCGTTTGTGAATAAAGATCATCAGTATTAAAAAGAATCTTTGCTTTAACCTTTGTTAAGACTTTCATCGCATAATTGTATAGAAATTCATCATCAGTTTTCAAATGTATATTTGCGCCGGGAATTAATATATTTTTATAGATCTCCAAGAATTTTGGCGAGATTAATCTTTTCCTTTCAGATCTCCTTTTAACATGAGGTTCCGGGAAGGTTATAAAAATTTCCTCAATCTTAGTATTCTTAAAAAACTCGGGTAATTTTTCGGCATTGATCCACAAAAATAATGCGTTCGGAATATTCTCTCCGAGAGCTTTTTTTGCCCCGATATAAATTCTAGCACCTTTAAAATCTATTCCGATAAAATTTCTTTTGGGAAATAGCTTGGCTAATGAAATTGTATAATCACCTTCACCGCATCCAATTTCTAGTGAAACGGTATTAGTGTTATCAAATTTGTTAAGTAATTCTTCTTCAGTGTTACCGGAGTTAAAATCAAAAACATTTTCGAAGGAAACTACTTCTTTTAACTTTTTGTGTTTTGTGCGAGCCATAATTACCAAATTTTAAATGCAAAATTAGTAAAACAAGTCCGTTAAAAAAATCAAATGGCAATAATTATAAATGCGCATTTAATGTTTCCTTTAATTAATTTATTAAAAAGGCAAAAATTTAATTAGAATAGTTATGCCAGAGAATCAATTTAATAAAGATGGTTTTATTCCTAAGCATGGTGGTTATCAGAAATTATTTTCGTATAAAAAAGCTGAAATCATTTATGACGGCACAGTTTACTTTTGCAACCGGTTTTTTTCAAAGTATGATCGAACAAAAGAACAAATGATTCAAGCAGCCCGTTCCGGTAAGCAAAACATTGCAGAAGGAAGTATGTTTTCTGCTACTTCCAAAGAGGCTGAGATTAAGTTGACGAACGTTGCTCGTTCCAGTCTAGAAGAATTATTGAATGATTATAGGGATTTTTTAAGAACGCATAAATATAGTGAGTGGCATAAAGACCACCCTTATGCAAAGCGTTTAAGAGAATTAAACAGAGACCGAGACGCAAATTATGATACGTTTAAGAAAGGAATTGAACATGAAAATCCTGAGATTAGTGCTAATGTTTTAATAGGTTTAATAAAAGTTGCCAAGTATTTATTAACAAAACAGATAGCGAAACTAGAGCAAGAATTTTTAAATGAAGGTGGAATAAGAGAACGAATGGCTAAATCTAGATATGATAAATTTGGCAAAGGACAGAAAGGAATTAAGTGACGTTATAGGTTGTTTATGTCGTTGGAGTCATTTGATAAAATAATTTATAACCAATCCTTAGGGCTCACTAAAACAACAAACTCACCTTTAGTAACTTTGTTTGGTAAATCTTCAAGTAATTCTTTTGCTGTTCCTCGCCAAGTTTCTTCAAATTTTTTTGTTAGTTCTCTGCAGACCACTACCAATCTATTAGGCATGTATTCATTCAACTCGTTTAAGAGTTTTTCAATTCGGTATGTTGATTCGTAAAAAACTATTGTTCTATTTGCTTCAGCAAGTTCTTTTAGCTTTTTCTGTCTTCCTTTTTTCTGCGGAAGAAATCCTTCGAAGAGAAATGAATCGGTTGGCAGTCCGGCAATACTTAACGCTGCAATTGCTGCGTTCACACCGGGAATTGATACAACTTCAATTTCTTCATTGATTGCGGCACTGACTAATCTAAGCCCGGGATCGGAAATTGTCGGAGTTCCCGCATCGGAAACGAGTGCCGCATTTTGCCCGTTTTTTATTCGAACTAAAACAGACGGAATTTTCCTTTCTTCAGATTGAGCATTGAATGAAAACAACTCTTTTGATATTTCATATTCCTTTAAAAGAAAACCCGTTACGCGGGTGTCCTCGCAAATGACAAAATCAACTTCTTTGAGTGTTTCGAGAGCACGGAGAGTAATATCTTTCAAATTACCAATTGGTGTTGAAACAATATATAATTTTCCGGACTGCATCTATGTTTGAATTACACCGACATTAAATTTCGGCATAACGGGATTATGATCAGCAACATCCAAACTCATTGAAATATATTCTCGAGTTTTTGCCGGATCGATTACTTCATCAACCCATAATCTGGCTGCGGCATAAAGTGCTGAACTTGAGTCATCGTAAGCTTTTCTAATTTGATCAGCCAATTTCTTTTTATCAGCATCGGAAAATTCTTTACCTTCTTTTTGAAGTTGTTTCATCTTTATGTCTAATAAAACACCTCCGGCTTGTGCAGAACCCATAACCGAAATTTTTGCATTTGGATAAGCATAAATAAATCGTGGATCATAAGCTTTTCCGCACATTGCGTAATTCCCCGCACCGAAACTGTTGCCGACAATGATTGTGATTTTGGGAACGGTTGAATTAGCGACAGCATTTACCATCTTAGCGCCGTCTTTAATTATTCCACCGTGTTCGGCTTTGCTGCCGACCATAAATCCCGTTACATCTTGCAAGAAAACTAGCGGAATATTTTTTTGATTGCAGTTCATTATAAATCGTGTTGCTTTATCCGCACTGTCTGAATAAATAACGCCACCGATTTGCATTTCACCTTTTGCACTTTTAACAATTTTGCGCTGGTTTGCAACTATGCCAACCGACCAACCGTCAATCCTTGCATAAGCACAAATAATTGTTTGACCAAAATCCGGTTTGTATTCATCTATTTCTGAGTTATCGACAATTCGTGCAAGCAGTTCGTGTGTGTCGTATTGTTTCAATTGATCTTCGGGAAGAATTCCATAAATTTCTTTTTGATCATATTTTGGAGGAATCGGTTTTGTTCTGTTGAATCCGAAGCGGGGAGTAGGACCTTTTTTATCGACCAAGTTTCTAATCATTTGCAGACATTCTTCATCGTTCTTCATTACATAATCCGTAACACCGGAAATGTTTGTCTGAACATGTGCACCGCCCAGACTTTCATTGTCGATCACTTCACCGATTGCCGCTTTAACAAGATGTGAACCGGCAAGAAATACCGATCCTTCACCTTCGACAATTAATGCTTCATCACTCATTATCGGCAAGTAAGCACCACCGGCAACACACGGTCCCATAATTGCGGCGATCTGTGGGATACCCATTGCACTCATCTGTGCATTGTTTCTAAATATTCTTCCGAAGTGTTCTTTATCGGGAAAGATATCTTCTTGCAAAGGAAGAAAAACTCCTGCACTATCGACCAAGTAAATAATGGGGAGGTGGTTCTCCATTGCGATTTCCTGCGCACGTAAATTTTTCTTTGCAGTCAATGGAAACCATGCACCGGCTTTAACCGTTGCATCGTTGGCTACTATTAAATGTTTTTTGCCGTGAATTTCTCCAACGCCGTAAACTGTTCCCGCGCTCGGAGCGCCGCCCCATTCTTGATAAATTTCGTGTGCAGTAAATGTGTTTAGTTCGTAAAAGATAGATCCCTCATCAATCAGTTTAGCAATTCTTTCTCTCGCGGTAAGCTTGCCTTTTGCTTTCTGTTTTTCAATTGCCTGCTTTCCGCCGCCGAGTTCGGTCTGCTCTCTTACTGCATTGAGTTTACGAACTAAATTTTTGTAGAAGTCTTCCTTTTTAAGGAAGTCTTCTTTTTGGTTTATGTCTGTTCCGATTTGTGCCATTAATCATATCTCAAAATTTGAAAACTATTTATCTCTTTCATCCGGTTCAATATCAGCAACTTTTTTCAATGCTTTTTTGAAATTAGATTTTTTTGCGCGTTTAGCTCTTTCTTTAAGATATTCTTCAGTTAGCAATGCAGAAATTTTTTCTGCAAGAGCAGAAGATACAAATTGGTTAATAGATGTATTCTCCCTTTCTGCTAAATCGCGAACTTTTTTATGTAATGAATCGGGTAATCTTAAACTTATTGTGCTCATTATAATTCTCCAATCATTTTCAAAAACTCTTTTGGCGTAACAATTTCTATATTGAATTTCTCAGACCCAACAAAATCTTTTTTATTGAAACTAACTATAAAATCACATCTTGCTTCGACTGCTAATTCCAAAACCATATCATCTTTGGGGTCCTTCAAAAAAGGTCGCCATAAAAAGAATATTTTTCTCTTATCACCAATTAAGCAGATATAATCAAGAACAGCATCAATTTCTTCAATACTCAGTGCAATTGCAGATTTATTTTTTAAGAGTGCGTCCTCATATTCGAGGACAAGAGGAACTGAAATACAAACTCTAAATCTATTGTCATCAATAATTGATAATAAATCAAATGAATAACCATTCTGTGAACATAAAGCAGAAACAATTACATTAGTATCGATTACAATTTTATAAGGAATCATGCGGTATTATATATAATACCAACTAAAAATGCAAGGGGATTCTAATTCTAATCAGCAGATAAAGAGCTTGGGTTATGAGTCATATTCTGAAAATCTTCTTTTTTGTTTATGTCTGTTCCGATTTTTGTCATTAATCATGTCTCAAAATTTGAAAACTATTTATCACTTTTATCCGGTTCAATATCAGCAACTTTTTTCAATGCTTTTTTGAAATTAGATTTTTTTGCGCGTTTAGTATTATCCGTATTTCGCTTTTTAATCGGCTTCTTGATTCCAAGACTTTTAGCAATTATTTCAATTCCTTTTTCATTTTTAAAATTTTGAATTTCCTCTTCAAGATTTTTTAACCGAACCTTTTGCCATGATGATTCTTTGTTATGATGTTTTTTTATAAAAGATTTCGGTAAAACATACATTTCTAGAGAATCTTCACCAGAACTCCCATTATTTTTTCCATAAAATTTCCCAATATTCAAAAAAACAACTATAAGATAGTCAAAAGCATCAAGTGATTTTTCTTTTATCGGGAATCCTCTATCGCAATCTGTCGCATAACGACTTTTTACCTGGATTCTAATTTGAGAAGCTTCATTTGATTTATGCTTATATCTTGGTTCTGGGTGTATACAAATTAAATCATAACCTTCATTATTTTCAGGTGCTTTAAAAGTCAGAATATTTCTTCTCATCAAATATCCCATTACTAGATATTCAGCACTCTGTGATACTACAGGAAGTCTAAGCCAATCTCTGTTATTATTCACTTTTTACCTTTTGCCTGCCATGATTTCAAAAATTCTTGTGCAGTAGCAACGGATATTTTACTTTTTTTATAATCAACTTTATTTCTTGTAATTATTATTTCTATACCATTATTAACCGCTGTAAAAT
>DSBF01000523.1 GCA_011049495.1 Ignavibacteria bacterium | reverse complement strand
TTGATGGCAGCAAAATAATTTTCGATCAAAATGCAAAAGAATCATTTTCATCTTCTTTAAATAAATTTGAAAGTAGTGAAAACTTTATTTTGATCTTTGGTCCGGAAGGAGGTCTGACCGACGATGAAATTAATTTCATTCAACCTAGTCAAAAATATTCAATTACTTCAAATAGATTGCGAGCTGAGACAGCAGTAATTTCAGTAGCGTCATTGATTAGTACAAATTATTAATCAGTAAGAGGCACTTTAAAGAATAGAAATCGTTTTCTTTATCAATCTTTCAAACATGGACTTTGATTTTTCTGCTGTTTCCATTACTTCCTGATGAGAAAGTTTTTGTGATGAAATTCCAGCTGCATAATTAGTAATTAAAGAAATTGCACCGACTTTCATTCCTAATTTCATTGCAAAAATTGCTTCATGAACAGTTGACATTCCAACAGCGTCAATACCTAAATTTGCATACATTTTAATTTCTGCGGCACTTTCGTAGCTTGGTCCTTTTGTTAGAATATAAGTTCCTTCTTTCAAAGGAATTTTTTCACTAAGTGCTGCTTCTCTAATTGCATTGGTAATCACTGTAGAAGGGAAGTCCAACAATTTATTTCTTTCTTCAATTGTTGCGAGACCGAGTAGATTTGTTATTTCTTTTTTTATGTTGATAGAATTTACATCCAAGATTAACATTAAATCACCCGGTTTAAAATTAGGATTAACACCTCCGGCAGCATTGGTAAGAATTACTTTATCACAGCCAAGCTCTTTAGCGATAAGAACAGGGAGCACACAATCGGATAAAGGATAACCTTCATAAATGTGAATCCTCCCTTGAAATATCAGCAATTCTTTATCTGTATATTTTGAGAAATGAATGTATCCCTTATGTCCTTCAACCGTAGATTTTGGATAGTTTGGAAGTGAATCTGTCGGAATAGATTTTTCAGTATTAACCTTCTCGGCAAAATCGCCCAACCCGCTTCCTAAAATCAAGGCAATTTTTGGTTTGAAAGGGGCTTCAGATTTAATTTTATCAATTATTGGACGGTATTTCTCAGTCAAATTTATCATATTAAAAAAGAATTCCTGCTAAAGTTGCGGTCATTAAAGTAGCTAAGGTTCCTCCGATTACGGCTTTGATTCCAAGCGATGCAATATCGCTGCCACGATTCGGAGCAAGGGGTGTAATTCCTCCTAATTGTATAGCTATTGAACTAAAATTTGCGAAACCGCATAATGCGTATGTAGCCATAACTATTGCTTTTTCGTTGACTAATGACTTAATTTCAATTAATCGGCTCATATCAAAATATGCTACAAATTCATTTAACACTACTTTTGTCCCTATCAAACTTCCAAATTCTAAAGCGTTTTCCCAAGGAACTCCTATCGCAAAAGCCAAAAATTGGAACACGAGACCAAAAAGTAACTGCATACTTAACGGTTTCCCGAATTCGGTTTCAAAAAATGCATTGATTCCGAAAAGGTCACCCAAACCAATTAATACATGATTAACTAAAGCGATTAAAGCTATAAAAGCAATTAACATAGCGCCAACATTTAAAGCTAATTTTAATCCGTCCCCGGCACCTACAGCGGCAGATTCAATAAAGTTAGAAGCATTCTTCTCGATATTTACTTTTACATCTCCCTTGGTTTCCGGAATCCCGGTTTCCGGGAAAATGATTTTCGAAATTAAAAGTGCAGCCGGAGCAGCCATTACGCTTGCTCCCAATAAATGAGTTGCGAACATTAATTGGGCTTCTTGTAAAGGTAAACCCATTGATTGGGAAAATGAATGCCCCAACATTTGGATATATGCTGCCATCACACCACCGGCAATAGTTGCCATACCGCCGGTCATTATTGTTAGTAATTCACTTTTCGTTAAACCTTTTAAAAATGGTTTTATCATTAACGGTGCTTCGGTTTGACCAACAAAAATATTTGCCGTTACGGATAGCGATTCGGCTCCGCTTGTCCCCATTAATTTTGCCATAATCCAAGCCATTCCTTGAACAACTCTCTGCATAACTCCAAGGTAATAGAGGATTGACATTAGACTTGCGAAGAAGATTATCGTCGGTAGAACTTGAAAGGCGAAAAACATACCGAGACTTCCATCTTGACCCGGACTAATTGCAAGATCACCAAAAACAAACTGTGCACCTTCACCCGTGAAATTTAGAACAAGTACGAAGAAACTACTGACCCATCTGAAAAATTCTTTCGGCAATCCCAAAGGCATAAAATAACTCCCAAGTACATCCCCTTTAATAATTAATATTGCAAAAAGGATTTGTAAACCTAACCCGGTAAATACTAATCGCCAGTTAACTTTTGTTTTATTGTTTGATAAAAGAAATGCAATACCGAGGAGTACAGAAATACCTATTATACCGCGTAAGATTGCAATGAAATCCATAAAATTTCCTTATTCAGATTCGGGAATATAATGACACTTTCTGCATCTTGCTTCATAACTATCCGAAGCGCCGACTAATACTCTATCTTGAGATTTAATTTTTCTTTGTGTTCTATCGGCGGGGTTTCCGCAATTAACACATATTGCTAAAGTTTTTGTTATGTATTCTGCAACTGCTAAAAGCTGAGGCATTGGTTCAAATGGAATTCCTCTGTAATCTTGATCGAGTCCGGCGACAAGTACACGCTTTCCGCTGTCTGCTAATTTATTGCAGACTTCAACAAGATCACTTTCATAAAACTGAGCTTCATCAATACCGATTACTTGAGCATTTTTTGATAGTTCTAATATTTCTTGAGCAGAAGTAACCATTTCAGAGGGTAAAGATTGTTCGCTGTGAGAAACAATTTTGTTTTCGGCATAACGATTATCAATCTTCGGTTTGAAAATTTTGACTCTTTGCTTGGCAATTTGTGCACGGCGTAAACGTCTTATTAATTCTTCGGTTTTACCGCTGAACATACAACCGGCAATTACTTCAATCCATCCGGTTTCTTTAGGGGTTGAGTGAGGTTGAAATTCCATCATAATTATTTTAAGAAATCTTCTCCAAATGAATGGGGGATAAGTTCGGTTATTTTGTACTTTATAATTTCTTCCTTTGCATTGATTAAAATGACATCCAAATCTTTGCCGCAAAGGTCTAATAAAACTTGTCTACAAGCACCACATGGCGGGCAGAAATCTTCAGCATCGCTTGCAATAGCAATTGATGTAAATTCTCTATCACCTTCTAATATTGCTTGAAAAACTGCTGTACGTTCGGCACAAATAGTTAAACTAAATGAAGAAGTTTCGATATTGCCGCCTTCATAAATTTTTCCGTTTTTTGTTAATAATGCGGCACCAACATGAAATTTTGAATATGTAGGCAATGATTTTGATTTTGCCGATACTGCTAATCTGCCGAGTGTCAGATCATCCATTTTTTACCTCATTTAATTCGCTAAAAATAACTTATTAAGTAAAGAATTCAAAAAAAATCATTTCCATTTTGTTTTGCCGAATGTTGCTTTTAAATAATTAACAATTATCAGTACTTCATAAATTATCTGCAGATAAACAGACTCTGCAATTCCAAATTTATATCCGAATTTATTTTGTTTGGCTTGGACGGTAATTACATCGAAAATTAATTTTATTACAAACGGCAGAGCAAACAATAAATTTATGAATGCTAAGAAAACAGAAAATAGTAAGCTAAGATTAAGAAGATGCCATATACCAAGAAAGGTTTTATGCTTCAGCAAATAATAATTTGATGACGCAGTATGACGAGCTTTTTGAGTCAAATAATCTTTAAATCTTTTTTTTGTTGTTGAAAAAACGAAAGCACTTGGGTTTTCTACAGTCGCAATTCTCATCTTATTTTTAATTGCTTCTTGCAACAATAGATCATCATCGCCGCTTAAAGTTTTTGTTGTATTCTTATATCCTTCTAATTTTTCAAATGCAGATTTTCTAAAACCGAAACTGCGAGCTGAAGCAGAGTAGGGGAAACCGAACCTTGCTGCCGTAAACATTAATAACTGAGAACGAAGATTTTCGAAACAAGAAATTTTATTTACAAAATTGTCTGTTTGACGAAAGGGAGCGATACCGAAAATGAAATCGTAACTTTGTTTGAATTTTTCAGCGAAACTATTTAACCATTCCGGCTGAGGTTCACAGTCTGCATCTGTAATCATAATGTATTCATTTTTAGCGTATGAAATCCCAATTTCTAATGCACCTCTTTTGCCGTGATATTTTTTATTGAGAGAATCAAATAATTTAGCATTCTTATAATTCTTAATAAAATTCTCAATGATGCTTTTTGTATTGTCCGTCGATTGGTCATTAATAAAAATTACTTCGTAATGCTCTTGGTGGTAGTTTAATTCATCAAAGGACTTTAAAAGTAGAGGAAGGTTTTTCTCTTCGTTTTTTGCTGATATTATTATTGAGAATTTGATATGGGTATTTTTCATAGATGCAATTTTAAGAATTGTATGAATGAAAATCTTCATTAAAGTTTAGAGATTCCGACTTTTTAAAAGGGGGTATCTCTTTTTTCTGAGAGTAATACTTGATTAAAAAGTAATACTTTCGTATAATATCTTACATTATAAGGAGGTTAAATGAATACTACTATTGTTACAACAAAGGGTCAGATAGTGATTCCTGCGGAAATACGTAAAAAGTATGGGATAGAAGTCGGCACAAAAATTCGTTTTGATGTTGAAGATGGTGAGATAAAATTAATACCGATTACAGAAGAAGTAATAAAAAATAATATTGGCATGCTAAAATCAAAAGGCAAGCTGCTTAAAGTTCTGCTCAAGGAAAAAGAAATTGAGCGCGAGTTATGAAAAGATTTGTTCTCGATTCCTATGCATTATTTGCTTATCTGGAAGGAGAAAAAGGTGCTGATATTGTAGCTTCGATTTTATCAGGTGCATTAAATGAAAAAAATGAAGTGTTTATGAGTGTCGTAAATTGGGGTGAAGTTTATTATATCGTACTAAGAGAACAAGGAAAACAAGCTGCCGAATTATATCTCAAGACAATCGACAGATATCCAATTGAAATAATTGATGCAGATAAAGAAATTACTCTTGAAGCATCAAGAATAAAATCATCACACAAAATCTCTTTTGCGGATGCTTTTGCTGCTGGTCTTACAAAACTAAAAAAAGCAATGTTAATTACCGGTGACAAAGAGTTTCAATCTCTTAGCAAAGAAATAAAAATTGAATGGCTTTGAATGTGTTTAAACAACAATTCATATTGACTTAAGTGAACTAATTTTTGTATTTAATAAGTGTTTTTTACAATTGTATATTTAATGCATGCAAATAAAAAGTAAGATATTATTTTTAGTTGTAATTTTTTTGATGATAACACTAAAACATTCATTAGCACAGCAGAATAGACTTTCATCTTATCATTTCAGCGATTATGCAGATACAAAAAGCTCAGCTATGGGTTTTACTGCAGTATCAAATCCATTTTCTCCTATGAGCTATAAATCGAACCCAGCAAATTTAAGTTTTGATTCGGACATAAATTTATACGGTGGGGAAGTGGAAGATGAGTTTGTATTTTCTTCTTCAACAAGTATCAATGGTTATGGAATAGCACTGGATTATGCCTATACTAATTATATCGCTTATGCTACACCTATTTTTGATATTACTTCGGATTTTTACTCAAATGATTATCATAATATTTTTTATTCAATCTCATTGAGCAAAGAAATATTGAAAGATTTTGCGATTGGGACATCACTAACTCTGCTGGATTTTAATAATGATGTGTCATATAAAATTAATCTTGGCACACTGTATAAAATCGAAAATCCTTTCAACAGTTCAATAGTAAAAAACGAACTATATTTTGGCTTCGCGATAAATAATATCGGACCAGATATCGAGACTGAATTCGATGATATTTATTTGCCAATTTATGCATCAATTGGTTCAACATTTCGATTAATTTCTGGAGATAAATCATTATTTGCTTATGCATTTGAAGCATCGTTGAAATACAAAAATTATTTAAATCCTTCTTCGAATGACAATAGATACTTCTTAGCTTATAGAAATGAAAAAACCGAAAGAGATTATTGGGGAATGGGTTTTGAACTCACTTTGTTCAAGCTAATTTCGATTAGAGACGGATATTACAAATCTCCATTTAGGAATAACATTGCTCATACAGGTGGAATTGGGATTCATTTTCCTCCGAAAGTTACTAAGTTTTCTATCTCACTTGAATACATGCGTTATTGGAATGATCGTCCATATTTTTGGAGAAGGGGAATATATTTGGGATCAATTAATTTTGCATACCGGTTAGATTGATTAGTACTCTTCCTCCAATAAATACTCATCAGCAAGTTCATCTGAAATGCCATCTATGAATCGTGAACGTTTCGAAATTGTAACACCCTGAAATCTATCAAAGATATTCATTGGGTAGGAGACAAATAAATTTTGTTTTGCACGGGTTGAAGCAACATACATTAACCGTCTTTCTTCTTCCAGTGCTTCAATACTTTCGTAAGATTGACCGGAAGGGAACATTCCTTCTAATGCATGAATAATAAATACCGAATGCCACTCTAATCCTTTAGCCGAATGAATGGTTGATAAAACAAGTTTCTCATTTTCTTTATCTTCGGCTTCAACGTCGGTAACCGTATCTTGAGGAGGTTCAAGAGCCATATCGGCTAAAAAGCTGTCGAGACTTCTATAATTTTCAGCGATGTTTACAAAAACTTCTAAATCTTTTTTTCGTTTATTGAAGTCATCATATTTATTCATAAAAAGAGGATCATAATATTTTATTGCTTGAACTGCCTTTTCGGCGGGAGTTTCTTTTTTCGAATGAAGATCATGAAGTAAAACAAACAGTTGGTAAAGTTTTTCACCGAATGATGATCTTTCCGCAATTGCATCGGGATTTGCTTTTAGATGAATTTTGCGCTGCGATATTTCATCTAAAATCATTTGTGCTTTTTTCGGACCGATACCTTCATGTAAAAGTAATATTCTATACCAGCTTACAAAATCTTTTGGATTTGCCGCAATACGCATAAATGCCAATATATCTTTTACATGAGCAGTCTCAACGAATTTCATCCCGCCAAATTTTACGAAAGGAATGTTTGCTTTATTTAACTCAATTTCCAAATCGAACGAGAAATAAGAATTTCTAAAGAGAATGGCTATATCACTAAGCGGAACATTTTCTTCTCTAAGTTCTAAGATTTTATCTACGATAAATCTTGATTGCATATTTTCAGTCGCTGCTGATACTATTGCAGGTAATTCACCGAAAGGTTTTCTAGTAAATAGATGCTTCTCATACTTTTCTATTGCGTGATCTATTATATAATTGGCAAAGTTCAAAACCGATTGAGTACTCCGATAATTTTCTTCTAATTTTATTATTTCTACATTTTTAAAAAGATTCGGGAAGTCCATTATATTTTTAAAGTTTGCACCGCGGAAAGAGTATATCGATTGTGAATCATCTCCGACAACCATAACATTATTATGATTTTGAGCCAAGCCTTGCACAATATCGGCTTGCAGCTTATTTGTATCCTGGTACTCATCAACCATAACAAATTTTATTGTCGAAAGAAGATTTTTTGCACCGGGTGAAAGATCGAATAAAAATTTTCGTAAATAAATTAATAAGTCGTCATAATCGAGCAAACTGTTTTGCATTTTATATGATTGATAGATTTTTCCTATTTCAAGAATTTGATCAGTGAATTTTACAAAATGCGGGTAGTCTATTGCAAGAATTTCTTCAACCTTTCTTCCGGTGTTTACACTTAATGAT
>DSBF01000526.1 GCA_011049495.1 Ignavibacteria bacterium | reverse complement strand
GATTAAGAGTAAGAAAGTAGATAAATAATTATGAGTAAGGAAGTAAACAAATATAAACCCGATTGGACTCCCGAAAATGCCGGAGATGAATTTGCTGTTCGAGTTGTCAAAGGTGTTCAACCATCCGGGAAGAAATTTAATTCTGCTCTATCAACAAAAAATAATTTGCTTTCTATAGATGAATATGTTGACGGAGTTATAAAAGGTGATAGAATTACACTTGCACGGGCAATCACTTTAGTTGAAAGTAACTCTTCAAAACATCATCAACTTTCTCAGGAAGTATTACAAAAGCTGCTTCCTCATTCCGGCAATTCATTACGAATCGGTATAACCGGAACTCCCGGTGCAGGTAAAAGCACATTGATTGAATCGCTCGGAATGTATTTGTTGAAACAAGGACACAAAGTTGCCGTGCTTACTGTTGATCCATCAAGCAGCATTTCAAAAGGAAGCATACTTGGTGATAAAACTCGAATGGAGCAATTAGCAAAAGAGGTAAACTGTTTTATTCGTCCATCCCCTTCCGGCGGAACGCTCGGTGGTGTCGCACGTAAAACACGCGAAACAATTACTCTTTGTGAAGCCGCTGGATTTGATGTTGTATTAATAGAAACTGTTGGTGTTGGTCAAAGTGAAATAACCGTCCGATCAATGGTTGATTTCTTTTTACTTGTATTAATTCCCGGCGGTGGCGATGAACTTCAAGGAATTAAAAAAGGCATTATCGAATTAACCGATGCAGTATTAATAAATAAAGCGGATGGTAAAAACGAACAGTTAGCAAAACTCGCAAAATCAGAATACGCGAACGCACTTCATTATATTCAGCATGCAACAAAAGGCTGGCAGACAAAAGCTTTAACTTGTTCAGCATTAACAGGCAAAGGTATTCCCGAAATTTGGGAGACGATTAAGGAGTTTGAAAAAGTTACAAAAGCATCAGGTGTATTTATTGAGAGAAGAAAAGAACAATCATTGGAATGGGTATTTCGAATGGTTGAGGACGGGGTGAAAGATTCTTTTTACAATCATCCTAAAGTAAAAGAGGAATTGCCTAAGATGAAAGAAAAAATTTTAGAAGGAAAGCTTCCCGCAACAACTGCTGCGGAATACCTGCATAATCTTCTCAAGACATAACAACATTAACTTCAACACCCAAATCCTTTAAATCGTCAAAGAATATTTTTGGATTAATTACACTAGCTTGATAATGTAATCCCGGCTTATTGATTTTTCCATGTAAATATTGTTTAAGGCAAGCGAACACTGGAGAAGCAGTTAAGTAATATCCGTCTTCGTGTGATACTTCAATTTTCATTTTCTGATTTTTTTCATCTTTAATTCCTTCAACAATTAGTTGAAGTATAACTTTATAGGGTGGTTTAGAAAATTTCTGAATACTCCACTTAAAAAGTTTTGCAATTGGATTCAACTTTTGTGAAGAGAAATTTTTTACTGCAACCATCATTAAAGGAGTTACAAAATAATCAGTAAACCAATTAAACCCGGAGACATAAAATCCCGTTTCAGAAAGTGAAGGATATTTATCCGGTAATTCTTTTAACTCTTCCATCATCATAGAGATACAAGGTTTCTTTCCGAATGGTTTGCCGAAATCAAAGTATTTGTAATCTTTATAACTCAGCTTTTTCCACTCACTATTTACATACGCAGTTGAATCATAATCTTTGAATTCATAAATAAATTCTTTTATTGTATCGGGAGATGACAGTTCAAATTTCCAATCCATATTCAGCAAACTGCCGACATTAGCCGAGTGAATTTTATCAAATTGTTCTGCTGTATAACGAATTAATGCAGCCGGTAATCCGGGATGAAAACCGCCGTCGGTTATTACAGTTTGATTGTTTTTAACAAATTCTGTAGAAGCAGCTTTTAGAAAATTTAATTTTTGCGATGATGACATCAAAACATCGATGTAATTTTTTTTTGTTTGAAGTAATGCATCAACAATATTTTTTGTGAATTGAATTGTACTTGCAGAGTTAATTACAAAATCTGATTTATTAAAAACGTTTATAAGCGAACCGGTTTTTGATGCATCGGCAAATTCGGTTACGATTCTTGCCTTATCATGTCCAAAGGATATATCATCTTTCATTTTTTTTGCTTTCGATTCATTCCTTCCGGCAATAATAATGGATGAATCTGTATTTGATAAAATTAAGTTGGCAAGAAATTTTCCAACATTACCATATCCTCCAAGCAGAAGTATTTTCATTATTGTTCTCGCTTAAAAACGATATATTTGTACTCTTTAATTTACATTGTAGTGAGATAATAAACACTAAATATTCCACTGAACTTTACACAAAGATTTTCGTCTAAAATAGTGATTTTCAAACTGATGGTGAGCTAATGCGGTCATTTCTAATTTTTATTTTTATTATAGTTACGATAACTGCACAAGAAAATAATTCTAACAAAGTTTTACATCTCAAAAAAATTGACCAAGAAATTTTAATTGACGGTATTATTGACGATGCCTGGTCACAAGCTGATTCTGTTACCGATTTTGTTCAGTACGCTCCATACAACAACGAGAAACCTACACATAAAACGGTTGCAAAAGTTTTAACAACAGATGAAGCATTGTATTGTTTGTTTATCTGCTATGATAATTATGATGAAATTCAAATCGAAACAGGAGTGCTTGATGATTTTGCCGGAGACGGTGTCTCGTTTATGATTGATACTTTCGGCGATAGAAGAACTGCATATAAATTTATTGTTTATGCTTCCGGTGTTAGAGGCGATACTCGTTTACTTGATGATGCGCGTAACCGTGATTACAGCTGGGATGGAATTTGGTTCGGCGATGCAGAAGTTTACGACTGGGGCTGGGTTGCGGAAATCGAAATTCCTTATAAGTCAATTCAATACAACGAAAAATTAACAGAATGGGGACTCGATTTCGACAGATGGCGTTCTATTAATAATGAAGATACTTATTGGATTGCATATAAAGAAAACGAAGGACAAAGAATTTCCAAATGGGGTTCGTTAGTTTTTGATGACTTCACACCGACACAAAAAGGATTGAATTTGGAAATCTATCCTGTAGGAATTAGTAAAATAAATTACCAAGGAAACGATGAATATGATATTACAGCCGATGCCGGATTAGATATTTCTTATAATCCATCCCCCGAATTAAAATTTCAGTTTACAGCAAATCCCGACTTTGCACAAATTGAAGCCGATCCTTATGATTTTAATATCTCCCGTTATGAATCATATTTTTCCGAACGCAGACAATTTTTTACTGAAGGAAGTGAAGTTTTTAATGCATCGGGAAAAGATAGAAACTCAGGCTTCTATTCTCCTCTCGAACTTTTTTATTCAAGGAGAATCGGTAAAAAACTACCCGATGGACAAGAAGTTCCGTTATCATTTGGAACACGTGCTTTCGGTCGTTTAGGTGATTGGGAATACGGCGGATTTGTTGCCCGAACTGAACAAACAGATTATTTTTTAGGAAACCAAAAACAAACTGAACCAACTTCATATTTCGCTTCGGTAAGATTGAAAAAGCAGATCCTGGACAACTCTTCAATCGGAGTTTTGTATGTCGGAAAATTTAATGAATACAATAATTACGGTGTACTCGATATTGACGGAGCATTTAGAGGAAGCAACTGGCAGCTTTCATATCAACTGGCAAGATCTATAAAAGGTAGCGAAGGTGATTATGCATTTTCTGTTGGATTCACAAATTTCGCTGATTCTTGGATTAACATGTTTAGAAGCAGATACATCGGTAATGATTTTGATGTTAATGAAATAGGTTTTGTACCGTGGAGAGGAACATTTGAAACTGTTGGATTAACCGGTCCTCGCTGGTGGTGGGAAACTGGATACCTTCGATCAATTTTGCTTTATAGCGGGGGTGGAATTAAATGGGAAAAAGCGGATGAGTATACCGATTGGTTTGTTGTATTGGGTTACAATATGCAGTTCAGAGATAATTGGGGATTCGAAATTAATCTTGATGCCGGAAAATCACTCGACAATAACGTTGACTATTCTTCTTATAGTGCTACCTTAAGTTCTTGGTTTAATACCTCTCCAAATTGGAGCGGTAATTTATGGGGAGGTTATTCGCATACTTATAATTTCAGTAGAGATTGGCTTGCATTTTATTCGTGGATGGGAACTTCTTTTAGTTATAAAATCATGAGTCAACTTACAATCGGTACTTCTTATGATATGTTCATTGAAGGAAATCCCGATGGTAATATTGAAGACATTACATTTAACACACGTCCCTACTTAAATATAAAACCAGTGAATGATCTGAAAATAAGAATTTACTTTGATAATGTATTTGTCCGTTCTTCCGATAAGTTCGAACAGTTTATAATTGGTTTCCTTTTATCGTACAACTTCTCACCAAAAAGTTGGATTCATTTTGCGTATAATGAAGTTCAAGACAGAAGTCCAGAATTTGATTTAGTAGGGACAATCTTACCAAATAGAATGCACACTGTAAACAGAGCAGGTGTTTTAAAGGTAAGTTATCTTTATTATTTTTAAATAAGAAACTACTTTTACTATTTCTTTTAATCCTGAAATTCATCACATTTCAGTATGCATAACTATAAATTCATAGAACACACCGCCGATATCGCCGTTGAATTAACTGCATCAACAATCGAAGAATTATTTTTATGCGCGGTTGATGCTTGGAATAAGGCAATGCTCGATGCAGAAATTTTGTATGATGACGAAAAAATTAAATTAGATTTTGAAGCAGAGTCGCTCGAAGAATTACTTGTAAATTTTTTAAGCGAAATAAATTATCTATTCCTTACTAAAAAATGGTTTTGCACTTCTGCAGAAGATATAAAACTTATTCATACCGATAAATACAAATTAACCGCTCGTCTCGCCGGATTAATTGTCGATAATTCAAAAATTGATTTTAAAGAAGAAATAAAAGCAATAACCTACCATCAATTAGAAATCAAAAAGATCAACGGCAAATATACCACTCGAATTGTCTTTGACATTTAATACTTTCCTCTTATAATTAAGCTGTACAAGTGAGGGTGTAATTATGTTAATAAGCGGATACGAAATCGAAAAGATCACGGACTATCTTTGGGAAATCCCAAAACAAGGTAGAATGTTAGTCCCCGGTAGAATCTATACATCAAAAAATATGCTTGAAGGATCATTGCAAAATGACGAAGCTTTGAAACAAGTTGCTAATGTTGCACATCTTCCGGGAATTCAAAAATATAGTTTGGCTATGCCCGATATTCATTGGGGCTATGGATTCCCAATCGGTGGTGTAGCCGCAACTGATTTTGATGAAGGAGTTATTTCTCCCGGCGGTGTCGGTTATGATATTAACTGTGGTGTGCGTTTAGCAAGAACATCTCTTGAATTCAACGAAGTGAAATCAAAAATTGATGACATAGTCAAACAGTTCTTTAAAGATGTGCCAACCGGTGTAGGCTCCAGCGGAGCAATTAAAAAGTTACCGCCGAAAGAAATCAAGAACATTTTAATAAACGGAAGTCAATGGGCAGTCGAGCATGGTTTTGGTAATTCTGATGATATCGAATACACAGAAGAAAAAGGAAAACTTATTGAAGCCGATCCGGATTCGGTATCGGAAAGAGCAATTGAACGAGGACAAGATCAAGCCGGAACTCTCGGTTCAGGCAATCACTTTCTTGAAATTGATGTTGTCGACGAAATTTACGATGAAAAAGCCGCGGATGTTTTTGGAATATTTAAGGGACAGATTTTAATTTTAATTCATACCGGTTCTCGCGGTTTGGGTTATCAAGTTTGTGATGACTACTTAAAAGTTCTTGTTAAAGCAGAAAAGAAATTCAATTTTAATTTACCCGATAGACAACTTGCTTGTGCCCCGATTCAATCGCAAGAAGGTCAAGATTATCTTCACGCAATGAGATGTGCGGCTAACTTTGCGTGGAACAACAGGCAGATAATTATGTATCTTGCTAAAAAAAGTTTATTAAAAACTCTCAACATTTCCGAGAGTGAACTCGACTTTAAACTTATTTATGATGTCTGTCATAACATCGCAAAAATCGAATCTCATAATATTGATGGGGTTAAGAAAAAAGTATGCGTACATAGAAAAGGTGCAACGAGAGCTTTTCCGCCGGGCAGCGAATTCATTCCAAACAAATATAAAGATGTTGGTCAACCAGTTTTGGTACCGGGTGATATGGGACGATACTCTTTTATTCTTTCCGGGACTCATAAAGCAATGGAAGAAACTTTTGGAAGTTCATGTCACGGAGCCGGTAGATTACAAAGCAGAACTAAAGCGAAGAAATCCGGTAAAGGAAGAGATTTAATTAAAGAGTTGCAGTCACAAGGAATTTCAATTCAAGCGAAAGGTTACGGCACAATTGCCGAAGAAATGCCTTATGCTTATAAAGATGTTTTTGATGTCGTTGATATTATGCATAATTCGGGTATCAGCAATAAAGTTGCTAAGATTAAACCGGTTGGTGTTATTAAAGGTTAACTTTTGCTTTAAAGATGGCATCTTGCGTAAAGATGCAATCTTTTTTAAACTATAGGATAACTTGTCTGCAATTAGTTTGTTGTGTTACTTTTATTTCTTTCATTGTTCAACATTCATAAAGATTTTGTTATCTTGTTCACTCAAATTATTGGAGTTGTTATGCATATTACGATAAACGGCTTATCGGTTCATGACCTTGGCAACAGCGAAAAACAAACTGTAATATTAATTCACGGATTTCCATTTGATTACACAATGTGGAATAGTCAAATCCGTGCACTTCAAAATGATTATAATATTATTACATACGATATTAGAGGATTAGGCAAAAGTTATGTTGGCGATGGTCAATACACAATAGAATTTTTCGTCGATGATTTATTTTGGTTAATGCATGAACTGGATTTAGGCAAATTAGGTAAGCCGGTTCTTTGCGGACTTTCAATGGGCGGATATATTGCATTGCGTGCTGTTGAAAGAGATCAGTCCAGATTTAACGGGTTAATATTGCTTGATACAAAATCCGATGCTGACGATGATGCCGGTAAAGTTAAACGATCAGAAGGAATAAATACAATCAATACAGATGGATTGGATAAATTTGTTGATGACTTAATTCCGAATTTATTTGCCGACGAATCTCTCGAAAACATGAAATCTACAGTCGAATATATTTCGAATATTTGTAAAAGCAATAATCCGATTGGCGTTAAAGGATCGCTGCTTGCTATGGCTGCAAGAACAAGTACAACAAAATTTTTAAAGAAGATTGAGATCCCTACGCTTGTAATGGGCGGTTCATTTGATAAGCTAACTCCACCACCGGTTATGCGGGATATGGCTGACAAAATTAAAGACTCCGAATATGCAATTGTTCCAAGAGCAGGTCACTTATCCCCTATAGAAAATCCTTCTTATGTAAATAATATGATTTGCGGATTTTTGAAGAGAAGGATTGTTGGTAAAAAGTAATAACGAAATATTATATTTTCTTTTGCGGAATTGTTAATTAATTTGAAAGAAAAATTTCAAATGACTCATTTAAATAGAATTAAAACCGATCCGAAAAAGATGGGCGGGGTCCCGATTGTAAGGGACCTTCGTATTCCGGTTGCTACCATCCTACAATTTCTTGCCGAAGGGAAAACCGAAAAGGAAATTCTTGCGATTTATCCTGACATTCAAAAAGAAGACATTCAGGCATGTTTGGAATACGCAAGTCACCTAACAAAGACACGTGAAATTCCACTTTCACTATAATGCATTTTTTATTAGATAATAATCT
>DSBF01000076.1 GCA_011049495.1 Ignavibacteria bacterium | reverse complement strand
CTTTTAAGATTTTGTTAAGAATCAATTTATTAATTGTATAGCCGTTCTTTGGAAAAGCATTTTGATAATTTATTGACTTGGTATCAACATAAAATAAATTTGAGAAAAGATGCTCTCTAAAGTCTTCATTCCATCTATAATCCTTTGTCGTATATAATTTTTCATTATTATTTGAATTCATTATATAAATTGCTAGTCTTTGGTCAACACCAACAAACAATTTAGCTGGTCTAATATCAAATGTCGAAATCCAAATGAGCTTATTGTCTAACAATTTCATTAAAGCTTCCATTCTATCAGTGCAAAAGGCAGAATGAGGGATTATCATTCCTGAATGGTTATTGTTGTTAATTAAGGAAAAATTTCTTTCCACAATAAAGGCATATAGGTTGGCACAAGATTCCGTTCTGTAATTTTTCAATGTGTAACATTTTTTTGCCTTACTATATTCTACATAAGGCGGATTCCCAATAACCACATCAAATCCACCTTTATCATTTATTATTTCATAAAACTCGGCAAACCAATGGAAGGGTTTGTGAGAGTTATACCATTTCTCATATTTGTTTATATCTTTATCTCTTATAATTCCGTAGTCCTTTGCAAGATAATCATTCAAAGAGTCGTTCAATTCCGCCAGCCTATTTATTAAATCGTCTTTAGCATTTTTAAATTCTTTGTATTCCGTTACACCTTCTTCCAACTGAATCTCTTTATAACGTTTAAAAGCCCGTGCAACAACATCCATTTTTTCGTGAAGTTTTTCTTTGTCACTGTCAAAATCAAAACTCCAGGAAAGTCCTTTATCAAGTTCTTCTTCAGTAGCATATCCAACCAATGTATTCCCTGAACGAATGTTAAAGTCAATATCGGGCAATGGTTCTAAACCGTAATTTTCATCAGTTTCATCCGGTTCAACTTCTGCGACAAGTTTAAGGAAGAGGCGCAGTTTTGCAATCTCCACGGCTTCTTTCATAATATCAACGCCGTAAAGGTTGTTGAGTATTATGCTTTTATAAATGTAATATTTTTCGTTCGGGTGCTGTTCAATATCAGCAAGTACCTTTCTAAAATTTTGGTGTTTTTTGCCGGTGCCGGTTGTATCGTCAATTTCAACAAACTCGCGCATACGTTTAATGCAGGTTTCATAAAGCGGTTCGAGTATATTGAGTGCGGCAAAAAGAAAAGCGCCGGAGCCGCAGGTAGGGTCTAATATTGTAACTTCTTTTATTGCATTATAAAAAGCGTTTATAAAATCGGAGCCCTCGTAGTTTTCAACCGCGTCCTGCGCAAATTGTGTTATGTTAAGGTTGTATGTAATAAAATCATTTATTTCGCGTATCTCGCCGTTTTCAATTTTCTTTTTTATTTCAAAATATCGTTCTCTTCTTTCAACAACTTCGCGCCAAATTTCTGTGGGCAGTCCGTACTCGGGCGGCGCGGGTTTGTTCCATTCTTTTCGCAGTTCAAGTAATTTCGGCGGGTTGTTTTGTACGTCTTTTACAATTTGTTTTTGTATTTCTGGGTTTATGCCGCGTGAGATTTCTTGGGGAAGTTCTCGTATTTGTTTTTGAGATTCTTCATCCGGTAAATCGGATTCAGAATCATAATGAATCCCTTTTTTTACTGCATCGTAAATGTACTTATCGGGATTGTCTTTAAGCATTTGCCAAAGACTACTTTCGTCTTTGAAAGCGTTTGCACATTTTTTTTTTGCTTTGTCGAATAGGAATGGGATGATTGTGTTTTTACTTATGTATTCTGTTATGTCTTCTTTGGTGTAGTAAGCGCCCATCGAAGCGCGGTCGTTAATATATTTTTCGAATATGTAACCGATAACATCCGGGTTAATGTCTCTGCCTGTTGCTGTAATACTTGTATCGAGATGCCAATTGAATTCATCAAAGAACTTAAAGAGGCGTTCAAATGCTTTATCTTTTATGTCGAGTTTTTCGTTGTCTTTCTCCAATTCGTGAACATCGAACAAACCGCCGTTTAGATAAGGAACTTTACCGATTTCATCGAGCAATTTTTTATCGTGCTGTGGTTTACCAAGCCCTTCATGAAATAATGTTATAAGAAAGCTGCGGTAAAAGGATTTGTAAAATTTATCTTCACCTTTTTTCTCAACAGAGGTTTTAAGTTTTTCAGCTAAGTAATTGGGATTTGAGTCAAGGAAACCTTTCTTCTGAATGAAGTAGATAAACATCAGCCGGTTCAGCATAAGCGAAGTGTACCAATCAATATCGGATTTGTCTTCCAGACCTTCAATAAATTTTTGAAAAGCTGAATGCTCTTTTGTGAATTCCTGGTAAAACTTTTTTGTAACCTTTTCAGCATTCTGGTTAAATTCTTCAGATATTCTCTGTTTAACATCAACAAGACTTAGTTTATCTTCTTCATCAAGAGTAAAAAGTAACCCGCCGATCTTTTGATAAAGAAATTCCGGCTCTTGATGGTTGTAATAAGTGAACTCACGTACTTGTATAGGTTTATTCGGCAACCTTCGTGAAAGCTGCCAAATCTGTTTAGTTTCCTTATCATGATAAATTATAAGATGTTCGTAAAACAGTTTTGAAACTTGTCTTTCAATTTTTTTACGAATGTTGGTATCGGGAAAATTATTTTCAGAAACACATGTGAGAATTAGGAATCCTCTTTTTTGAACAATACCTTTTAGATCGTAATTGATATCGTCAATCTTAAGTTTGTTTTGGTATTTTACATTATCCCAGCCAAGGGAAAGGAAGAGTTCGTGAAAGTTGAATGAACGGAGATGTTCTTTAAATTCAGCACGTGAAATAGTCATTTATAACCTATTTAATTCCGAGTGAACAAATTATTTGAGGTTCTTTATATTTTGTTTCGGCTTCATCCTCAATTCTGCAGAGTTTATTCTCCTCTCTTAAAGAAACGACAAGATCTGCTAATTGCTGATCTGTTATTCCCACTCTTAACTGCCGGTTAAAGGTTTCCTTTGCAAATTCTTTGAGCGGGTATTTATAGATTTCTTCAATTGCTTTTTTCAGTTCATCGCTTACAAACAATGTATCAACATTTTCTTCATAGTAGTCGTTTAAGCGATTATATACCCTATATCTTGCGCCTGTTTTTTTACCAAGCTGTCCGCCGATTTTTGATTCATAATCTTTAATAAACATCAATCCTTTTCTAACCAGCTCGTGATGATTTTGGACTTTTTCAACAGGCTTGGTATTGATATCGCACGCCGCGTCTTTAAGAATTCGCAATTGAGAGGTAGTAATTAATTCACCATTATAATTAACCATAGCAAGCAAATCGTTTTCATCGTGTGTTTTGGCATAAACGATAACACCTTTTTCTTTTTTATCGTCTTCTTTTGTTGCATAAACAACATTAGGTAAATCGGGAATAATTTTGTTCAATTCGGGATTTATATCAACGGCATTTTTCCAGATTTGATAAGCATAAGAAGCCAGGTCAATTTCACCGTCTTCGTCATCATCCAGTATTCCGGCTTTTTCGTTGTAAAGGTCGGTAATGTTAACCGGATCGCCTTCAAAAAAGGTTTCATCAGAGCCGACAACTTCAGCGTTTTCTTCAATACGTCTGCTTAATCTTCCCCGTAAATTGATAATTCTTTCAAGACCGTCTTCCGGCAGAAATGAGTAGCAAATAATCTGCTCGGCTTTTTGTCCGATTCTATCGACACGTCCCGTTCTTTGAATTAAACGAATAATTGCCCACGGCAGATCATAATTAACAACTATATGTGCATCCTGCAGATTTTGACCTTCGCTTAAAACATCGGTTGCAATCAATACCCGTACTTCGTTAGCGGTATTTTTTAAATCGGGTCGGTTGTTGCTTATCGGACTGAACTTTGTTGCTACAGCGGTCGGGTCGCTTGATTCGCCGGTTGCAATATCAATTTTCTTTACTCCCCATTCTTTAAGGTTCTTGTGAATATATTTTGCGGTATCTGCAAATTGTGTAAAAATTATCAGCTTATCATTTTTATGAGTATCATTACATAATTTGTAAAGCGCTTTTAGTTGTCTATCTTTTTCGGGACTCCAATCTTTGGCAATAGACAAAATTTTCTTCAGCTCGTTACAATCACTTGTAAGTTGCGTAATTAGTTCTTTTCTAAACAAAGAAGCTTTTATCCATTCAAATTTGTGTTCGAGTTTTATGCTTATTTCTTCGTAAAGTTTTTTTGCTGTTTTCGAAAAATCATTGTCAATATTCTTTTCCCATTTATTGCCGAGTTCTGTTTCAACATCTATTTCATCCAGGTATTCATTAATGGCGGAAAGTTCAGGTGAACCGATAGGCAGTGCAAGTTTATTTTCTACAGCATAAATAAACAGATGATTTCTCAAAATATGCCTGATGATGGAAAGCTGAAAAGCATACCCGCTGCTTTCAAGTCTTTTGAACAAATTTGTCCTTGCAAACCCCATTAACCGTTTGCCTGCTCGTGAAAGATTATCAATAATATTAAGTTCCGCACTGCTGGCATGAACCGATGCATCTTGAATAAGGTAATTTGCCAAACCGTATCTTGGAAGATTCAGCCTGTTAAGAATGTTGACAATATCTTGCGAGTAAAGTTTTGCGTACAAATCATCCGGTTCGTTTTGTTTGAATTGATATTGTGCACGCTTAGGAATTCTTTCAGGAAAGTATGATTTTTCACCGGAAGGCATCAAAATATATTTTCTTCCGTTGTCTTCGTCTGTTTCGGCATAGTTATCTTTAATAAAGCTCCGGGTGCGGCGCACCATGTATCTTCTCATCAGCTCGCGCCAGTCATCTGCAATATCGCTTCTTTCAAAAGCCGGAAGAGTTCTTGCTCCTACTTGATATGTGGCATTAAACTCCGGAGTTCCACCGATAGTCTCAATAAAACGTTCGGGAGAAACGCCAACATCTTCCTCGTCATCAATAAATAATCTGAGTTGATTTGATAAGTCAAGGTAAGTTTTATTATACGGGGTTGCGGTTAGAAGAATAACGTTACTATTATTTTCTCTGATGTATTCTCTTATAGCATTATATCTTTTGCTTTCTCTGTTTCGAAGGTTGTGGCTTTCGTCTACTATTACAATTCGATAACGTTTTAATTCAGGAAGTTCTTTTTGTACTTTGGCAATAGAGATAACATCAGCTTTTAGTTCATATTGCTGTTTATATAAATTCCACATATTAACGAGGTTAGCAGGGCATATAATCAATGATCTTGCAAATAAAAAATCCTCCTCAAATATTTTTGCGAGAGCTGAGGCAATTATAGTTTTACCGAGACCAACAACGTCACCTATCAAAACTCCATTCCTATGATGAAGATGATGCGCTGCAATTTGAACAGCCTTTTTTTGGTAGTCAAAAAGTTGTTCATCAAAAACTTTTGGAATTTTAAATTCATTAATTCCGGCTCTTGCTTCACGCGAGAGATGATAAGCCATTTTCAAATAAATGTGATAAGGTTCGTATAATTTATCGGCTGCCCAGCTTGTTTCAATTATTTCAACTATTTCATCCGATATGTCTACGCATAAACGATCATTCCACCTATCTTCAAACCATTTGCTCAATTTAAGCGCTGCATCTTGTTCAAGTACGTCAACATTTAATTCACCTTGTTTCAATAATCCGGCAAGAGTGAGATTGCTGCTGCCGACATATCCTACTAACGGACTAATCTTATCGTTTCTATAAAGTAAATATAATTTGGCATGAAGAGGATGACGTAAAAAGAGTTTTATTCTGACTTTCTTGTTTTTAATTTGTTTGGAAAGTTTTCTTAAAGCGGCTTCATCATTTTCTGTCGGCGTACCGATAGTAAGTTGTTCTTTAAACCTTATTGCCAAATCTTTTCTGATTCGTTGTGCCGTAGCATTATCAATAACATTTTCTTCGGTTGAAAAATACTCTCTAAGTATTTCCTCGGGAGATTTTTGCATCCCAACTAAAAGTCTGCAATCTTTTCCTTCTCCGCCTTCTAATTTTTCAATTTCAGTTGCAAGTTGCTTCCAGCCGCGTAGATTGAAATAGCCAACACAAAAATCTGCACGGTATGAAACATCCAGTGTATTAAGCAGCGCTTGATTTAGATATTCGGAAATGTTATCAAAAATTTTTGGCATGCAATATTATCTTTTTAATAAGCGTCTTTTTATAATTTTTCATAAAATAATAATCTTTTAGTTCAATAAACAGAATTTAATTTAAGAATGTCGAATTAAGCAAAAAAAATCCCCGTAACCAACTTAGCTGATTACGGGGATACATTAGAATTAGTTTAATTATTACTAATAATCTATCAAAGTTCCTTGCCTCTCTCTTGCAAGACTATCCCATTTAGGAACGGTGTTCTTCAACAATTTTTCTTTATCTGCTTCGAGCGCTTCCATATCTAAACCGATGTATGCTTGAGCTTTTGCTTTAGTAGAAACATCGGGCATTGCGATGGGATAGCTTACACCGTGTTTAACTAAGACTAATGCCAACTCTTTACGAGCTTGTTCTGCTTTTTGTATGCCGGTACCAAGAACTCTTAAAGCTTCGTTTGGTGAATGGAAACCAGCGCCGTTAGCTGCGGCAACCCAATCCCATCTCCATTGTGAATGTCGAATTAGTTGTAAAGCCTTCTCCATTTCCTTATCGCTTGCGCCGTTATCCCATGCGGTTTTTGCTTCTATGTGTGCTGCGGCTAAAGATTCTTCCAGCAAGCCCCGCAATTCCATAATTTTATCCTGTCTTGTATAAACCATTTGAATCATCTTGTCGGTGTTATCTCTATGACAAACAAAACATGAATTTTCAACGTTGTTAAGGGGTGATTGAATATGATGATCTGTAAACTTTACGCCTCCTTCGGTTTTATAGGGCATGTGGCAATCTGCACACGAAACATCTTTTTCAGCATGTGTCCCGGTCATAAATAATTCATAATCAGGATGCTGTGCTTTAAGCATAGGAGCTTTGCTTAAAGCATGAGTCCAATCCGAAAAATTAATTTCATCAAAATATTCTTCCATATCATCGGCGCTGAATCCTTTATCCCAAGGGAAAGTTAAATAATTGCCTTCACCTTTAAAATAATATTCAACATGGCATTGTGCACAAACAAGCAATCTCATTTCGTTATGTGAAAAATCCGAAATCTTTTTACCTTGTCTTTCAAATGCTTCAATTAATGCAGGACGCGTAATTCTCAAATTCATTGTCTTAGGATCGTGACAATCTTGGCAGCCTATTGGGTTTACAATTTGATGACCTCTGTCATACCAATTAACTTTATAAAATTCGGCAACACCTTCTTCAGCCATAACTCTTGGAACATCTGTACTTTTGCATGTCCAACAAGTTGAAGGCATAGGTCGATCATCTTTGCCTCCGGTTCTAAGAATCTCTCGGATATCTTTTATTGCATTAGCGTGACCTCTGGCTTGATTATATTCTTTCGCAAAACCGTATCCAGCCCACATAATTACTAATTCGGGATAATCTTCAAGATAATCTCTGAATACAGAGCCTGCATATTTACTTGCAAAATTTGTATCTAATGTTTTGCGGTAAGTTTCATATTCACGCGGATAATTTTCTCCCCAAACTTCATTACGGGGTTCCCATTCGGGTAGAGGCTTAACTGTTTGAAGTGTTAATGCTTCGCTTCTTCTTTCAACAATAGATGAAGCAAAAAGACCTATAAAAAATACAATTACAACGGTAGAGAAAAACAATAACCATCCTACCCATGGTTTTTCTTTAATAATGTCTTGAATCGGTCTCATCGAAAGTCCTTTAGTTTATTGTTATTAATTTTCTTTTGCAAAAAACTTTTTCATCCAACCCGGCGTGATTTCTTCATACTGCGGAGTTTGGGCATACGGTGTCGATGATAATCCCCTAACTCTACCGTGAGGAACTTCGCGGTGACAATCCCAGCAATAACCCGGTCTTTGGTCTTCAACGCTTCTGTTATTGATTGCTCTTAATCCGATCGGATGAATTTGATTTGAATGGCATCG